>JAITAE010000232.1 GCA_031284295.1 Spirochaetaceae bacterium | reverse complement strand
GACGCACGCCACTCTAGATTCGAATTTTCTGTGTGAGGCATTGTTCCCAGAGTAAACGCCGATGTTCTGCCCTGCTGGTGGGGATAGACTTTTTTTTTCGGGTAATGTATATTTACAATGCAAATTAAATATTTAATTGTGCGAATTTAGGGCGGATTCAACGGTGGGTTTTGAAACCGCGAAGTTGTGGGGGCTGCTTTTGGCGGTTTCCCGCCCGGTTTTCATCCGGTCATCCGGTTTTGAAGCAGAATTGAAAACCGGTTTATCTCTATGTTTAAGGGTAGAAGGGGGCGTTTATGTCGGAAGTTTTATCCATTATTCTAGGGGGTGGGCAAGGTACCCGGTTGCGTCCTTTAACGCGGGCGCGCGCAAAACCGGCGGTGCCCTTTGGCGGCAAGTATCGTATCATAGATATTCCTTTATCTAACTGTATAAATGCCGATTTAAAGCAGATATACATTTTAACCCAGTTCAATTCCGCTTCGCTCCACATCCATATTGCGCATACCTATGTTTTTGATCACTTCTCAAAGGGTTTTGCCGAGATTCTTGCGGCAGAGCAGTCTCTTGAGCATACCGGCTGGTACGAAGGTACGGCGGACGCGGTTCGCAAGAATCTGAGCCATTTCAAAACACATAACCCCGAGTACTACATCATACTGTCGGGCGACCAGATTTACCGCATGGACCTGCGCGATATGCTAAAGGCGCACTGCGACTCCCAAGCGGCGATAACGATAGCCTGTACCCCCGTTTCGCGGGAAGACGCTGGTCAGTTGGGCATACTCAAGGCAGACGATCGTAATATTATCACCGAGTTTCTTGAAAAACCAGGGCCTACAAAAGATATTTCGGAATTTAAAACGCCGCCGGAGCTTCAAAAAGACAAAAACAGGGGCGACACTTACCTGGCTTCTATGGGTATATACATATTTAATGCTGAAATTATGCATAAATGCCTAGATAATACGTCTCCAGACTTTGGAAAACATATAATCCCCGATGCCATAAACACATTCAAGGTGAACGCATACCTGTTTGAAGGCTATTGGGAGGACATCGGAACAATAAGCAGCTTTTATAACGCAAACCTTAACCTTGCCAGCATTAAACCTATGTTCGATATCTATGATGAAGAAAGGCCCATATACACGCGGATGTACAACCTGCCGCCTTCCAAAATGAATTTTAGCAGCATGAATCAGTCTATAGCTTCGGCAGGCTGCATAATTACCAATTCTTCCATCACAAACACCGTAGTCGGAGTACGGACCATTATCGAGTCGGGCGCCAGCCTGAACGGCGTTGTCTGCATGGGCGCTGACTTCTACGAGACAGAAGCGCAAAAACAGATCAACGCAAGGAACCACCTTCCCAATATAGGCATAGGAAAAGGATCCATCATAAAACGTGCGATTATCGATAAAAATGCCCGGATAGGTGAAGGCTGCCGTATAGGTATCGACAACATAAATCTAAACGATGGAGACTACGAAATAAACCCAAACAATGGAAAATCCGAAAATTACTCCATAGTTGACGGTATAATCGTGATTCCCAAAAACGTTGTGCTTTACCCCGGTACGACCATTTAGGGTTCCTCGATACGCAGATTAAAGAGACCCTTTCCCCCGGTGGATTCCAGTATCAGTCACAAGCGCGATAGCGCTTGTGACTGCTCCCTTCCTAATGAAAAGTGAGAATGAATACATCCGATAACGCACGCGGAGCGTGTTTGTGCGATAATGTGGCACGGTGTAGCCGAATAACCGGCTGCGCCGCTTATTTTCGGAGTTTTGGTCGCAGCCTCCGGCTTGCTTAGAGCGAAACTCCTTGCAGGGTTGCCCCGTTTGCCGCGAACGGTGCGGAGGCCACCGATTGGGGGGTAGGGCGCAACGTAGTGCGACCGTAGGGGGGACGGGCGATAGGGCGGCTATATGCCGGAAAAGGCGTGGAAATCGTCCCCCCTCCATAATGAAGAATGAGTGAAGAATGATAGCCGCTGGCTGTCCTGCCGCTTGCGGGATGGCAACATAGGCGTTATAATTTGATACAGGTGTCATGCGGCAGGGCTGAACGGGGACAAAGGTTGCGGATGCGGCGGCACGGGTAATTTATGAAAAGATACAAAAGCCGAATTCGTGTAATCGTAACGTATGCCGTACTCTGCTCCCTGATAGTTTCCGCAGTCTATGCGATCGCCGGCATTGTTTTAACGGCGATGGACAAGACGCCGCTGTTGGTCTTTTTTGGGCAGGAACGCGATTATGGTTTAATGCTGCTACAATGTTTGTTGGGGCTTGTAGTGTTATTCCTGCCCGGGCTACTTGAAAGACGCTGTAAGGTCGTAATCGAAAATTTCGTATATATATTTTTTGTGGCATTCCTGTACGCTGCGATTATCCTTGGTGAAGTACATGATTTCTATTACAAGGTGCCTCATTGGGACACGCTTTTACACGCCTGTAGCGGCGTAATGCTCGGTGCGATAGGCGTTTCCGCAATAGACATTCTGAACAACAGCAAAAAGGTAAAGCTGAATTTAAGCGCGGGTTTTATGGCGCTGTTTTCATTTTTTTTCGCGGTGGCGCTTGGCGCGGTCTGGGAGATATACGAGTACTCCATGGACCTGTTTTTCGGTTTTAATATGCAGCGGTACAAAATGGAGAACGGTGGACAACTTTTGGGGCAGCTTGCCTTGTACGACACGATGAAAGATTTAATCGTTGACGTACTTGGGGCGGCGGCAATCTGTACAATTGGATACATCATGATAAAGCAAAAAAATAAAAAAAACCTAAAACTGGTTCCGGCGGCCGGGCTTAACTCGCCGCAAAAATTAACGGCAAAGGTAAACAAGGCGCAAAAAGCCGGCGTTAATTAGCAGCTTGGAGTTTGTCAGCGGCGGGGGTAAGGATGTCCAGGGCGGCTATACTGATAGTTGAGGATGACGAAGAGATACAGGAACTGCTTTCTCTAGCCATGAACAGGGAAGGCTGGCGGCTTGTCATGGCAAAGACCGGGGAGGACGCGCTTGCGCTGCTCCGGCGTGAGCCCGTAGACTGTGTGGTTCTGGACATTATGCTGCCGGGCATGGACGGGTTCACCGTTTTGAAGAAGCTGAAGGCGGAGCGGACGCTGGACGCCATACCCGTAATCATGACAACCGCGCGCGGTGAGGACGCGGATATCGTGGCGGCCCTGGAATTGGGGGCCGACGATTACGTGGTAAAGCCGTACAGTCCCCGTGTTCTGATTGCGCGTGTGCGGACGGCGCTACGGCGGAAAGACGGACGCGCTCTGCCGGAAGCCGAACGCGCCTTTCTGCGTGAGGGCAGGCTTAGCCTTGACACGCTGAAACACGAGGCGTTGCTGGACGGCGCGCCGCTCGATCTTTCGGTCAGCGAATTTTCACTATTAAACACATTTCTTTCCCAGCCCGGGCGGGTATTCTCGCGGAATCAGATAATCGACGCGGTTCACGGCGCGGACTATCCGGTTACTGACCGTT
Organism: Spirochaetaceae bacterium; assembly: GCA_031284295.1. Taxonomy (GTDB): domain Bacteria; phylum Spirochaetota; class Spirochaetia; order Treponematales; family Breznakiellaceae; genus JAIRMY01. Next base: position 4,217 of record JAITAE010000232.1, on the reverse strand, counting down.
CAGTTGATGTGCAGGTAATGTCCCTCCGCAAAAAACTTGGCGGGGCGGGAGACCTTATCGAAACGATTCGGGGCGTGGGCTACCGGCTGAAACCGGCGTGAAAACCGTATTCGGCAAGAGCCTGCTGGTTCTTGCCTCGGCGGCGCTTGGACTATTCTGCTTTTTCGCGCTCGTCATCCTTATTTTTATGAACTCACTTTACTACGAGACGAACACCCGGAATATGCGGGCGGCGGCGCTGACTCTGTCGCCGTTTTTGGACGAAACCTTTTTTAACAATGCCGGCGCCCAATCTCCGTTGCCGGAGATTGGGCGCGCCTACCGGCTTACCCTGACCGGTACGGACGGCGCCGTTGTCTACGATTCCGGCTTTGACGCCCAAAACATGGAAAACCACGGCGGCCGCCCCGAAATTATGGCCGCCCTCGCCGGAAATGAAGGGCACGCGCGGCGAAAATCCGGCACGGCCGGCATAGACAACCTTTACCTTGCGATTCCGGTATATTCAGGCGTGCCGCCGCGTATGTTGGGCGCGCTGCGTCTTGCCCTGCCGGTTCCCGGTTTTGGCGGACGCATAGCGGAAGCCTTGCTTCCAGACCTTTACCTGCCGTTTCTGGCCGCCGCTGCCGCCGCAATACTGGCGGTGTATACATTTTCGCGGTCGCTGGGACGTTCCTTCATGCGGCTGGAAAAACTGGCGAAAACCGTGTCTTCTACGCCGCATACCGGGATAGCGGCCCTGCCGCTCGTCTCCGTATCGGATACGGAGGAATTCCGTACGCTGGAAAAGGCCCTGCGGAACATGGCGGCGGAACTTGCACGGCGGATTGAGGAGGCGCAGGCGGAGGGCAGCCGCTTGGAGGGTATTTTGAACGGCATGAACGAGGCGGTATTTGCCGTGGATGGCGGGCTGATACTTAGGCTTGTGAACCCCAGCGCCCGCAGGCTGTTTTCCATAGCGGAAGGAGACGAACCCTACTTTCTGGAAGCGGTACACGCCACAGAGCTGGAGGCCGCCGCCCGCCGCGTGCTTGCGGGCGGCGGCCCGGAAGAGTCGGAACTCCACCTTTACGCGGGCGGGACGCGGCGTTTCTTCCGCGTTTTTGCCGGGCCGCTTAAACCGGCGGGTGGTGCGATCATCGTGCTTGAAGATATTACCCGTCTGAAGCGGCTGGAGCAGGTACGCAAAGATTTTGTCGCCAATGTATCGCACGAGCTGCGGACGCCGATCCAGCTTATCAAGGGTTACGCTGAGACCCTGCCGGACCTGCTGCCGGAGGACGGCGAAACGCTGCGCCGCGGCCTGGCCCTTATTCAAAAAAACGCGATAGTCATGGAAAACCTTACCACAGACCTGCTGAGCCTGGCTGCGATAGAAGCGATGGAAGATTCCCCGGGCGGCAGGCCTGATGCGGAGGAGCAAGATATAAGGCCGCTTCTGGACGAAGCGGCCCGGGCGGCGGCCTTTTTTGCCGGTGGAAAACGGACGTCAATATCGGTGGAGTGCCGCCCCGGCCTGTGCGCGAAGGTTCACGGCGCGCTTGTGGTTCAGGCCCTGGTCAACCTGCTGGACAACGCGGTAAAGTATACGCCGCCCGGCTCTGATGTTGTTGTCCGCGCTTTTACAAGCGGCGACAGTGACGGGGAGCTTTTTCTAGAAGTGGAGGATAACGGGCCCGGCATAGCGCCCGAACACCTTAACCGGATTTTTGAACGCTTCTACCGTGTAGACCGTACCCGCAACCCGGCGGCTGCGGGTACCGGCCTAGGGCTCGCGATAGTCCGCCACATCGCGCTGACGCACGGCGGCTCAGCCGAAGCTGAAAGCCGCGCCGGCGAGGGCTCCGTGTTCAGGATAAGGCTGCCCCTTGTCCGCCGCTCACACTGACTTTCACCGCCACACCCGGTATAAAAACGCTCCTGCGCGCCCGTCCGCATAAAAAGCCCCCGCCGCTTGTCTGTAAACGGCGGGGGCTTTGTCAAGCTCGCTGGGGGGATGGCGGTAGTCCTTTTTGTTTTCATACGCAAGGCCCCAGTTGTTATAGGCGGCATCATTGGGATCGAGCCGCAGGGCCTCGGTGTAGTCCTCTATTGCCCGGTGATCACATATTTTGCCCCAGAAATTAGCCTTTTACTGTGATCTCAAGCCGTTTTGCGTATTCTACGGACACTTTAGTAAATCTTCGTTCTTTTCAAAAAAATGGTAGTAGACGGATTTGCTATAGTATTTATACTTAGAAAATTATAATGAGTGGGAAGGGTCGGCAACGAAAGTTGCCGACCCTTCGCTCCAAAGCCTACGGCTTTTCCGCTACCCCCGCAACTCCCCCGGCATATTGGTGTTTTACAAGTAGAAGCACTATATGCAAACCTTCACAGTTAAAAAATTTCCTTACCCGATCGAACCTCGTAAACAATGTACCGCTTACAAGATACCCGCCCTTCAGGGGGGGGGGGGGGGGGCCATTATTAAGCGCAACAGGCTGATAGGTTAAAAGTGGGGCACAGGCTATATGAAAGAACTCCACACTACGGAGAGCCAGCCCCATTACCTAATACGTGTAATCAGCGGATAAAATTCGTAAAGATACGAGGTTCTTCCTGTGGAAGCGGGATGCTTTTACCGCCCAGCTCCAGCGTTTTAAGGAGCCAAGCCATGTTACGCCCCAAAGTGCGCAGCGTATAAAGTCCTTCGGCGTCTTGCTCCGCTTCCACGGCGCTATTTCCGTGAATCACGTTCCAGTAAACCGTTGGAGTGATTATCACGCCCGCCAAAGTAAGATAGTTGCAAAGCTGATGAAATACACCGATGCCACCGGTCCTGCGGACAGAGGCGATGACTGCGCCCGCCTTGCGCCTTAGTTTAGGGCCGCTGTAGAACAAACGGTCAAGGAAACACTTGAAGTTTCCCGCAATACCGCCGTAATAAACCGGTGAAGCAAGAATGATACCGTCTGCCTTTTCAAGTTTTTCGGAGCTTTGATTCACAATATCGTCAAATTTACAGCGTCCTGTCTTGTAACAACTACGGCAAGCAACACAGCCCTGTATGTTTTTGTCGCCTATATGCAGGATTTCGCTTGATATGCCTTCTTTTTCCAACTCCGATATTACGGTTAGGATACCTCTGTTTGAAGCGCCCTGTTCGTGCGGGCTGCCGTTAAACGCTATGACTTTCATATATGCCTCCTTGCAGCATTTTTTCCCCTGATTATAATGAGAGTTCGGCAAAAATATCCGCGAATTAATGCACATTCGCATAACAACGCTTCTTTAGCGTTCGTTAACTTCACCGAACCTACAATATATAGAGTAGTAATTATAGAGTATAGTATCATTTTTGTCATTATCCCGACCATCCTTCAGGACAACGTCATTTAAAAATCTGTGATATAGTGGAACTTAACTTTGGAAGGGAAAGCAAGTGGAGATCACTGAAGAAGACATAGCATGGATGAAGGAATGCCTCAGCGGGATGAGCCTCCGCTTAGGCGTTGCGTTACTTTGAACGGAGGCTCGTTCTGCAAGGAAATTTATCATCTGTGGGGTCTGCTGAGCAGACCCCACAGCGAATAAAGGATGAGCGGCGGCAGAGCGGACATTTTCTATACAAGCTGATAGACGTGCTGGTAATAGGGCTTACGACGATCCTAGCCGGATGGGATGAATTCAATGGGACGGAGGATTTCGGGAAGGCGAAGGAGGTTTTTTCAGGAGCTTTCTGGAATTGCCGCACGGGATACCGGAGGAAAAGACCTTTGCGCGGGTATTTTCGTGGATAGAACCAGCGGCGTTGCTCGGCGGCCCGCAAACATGGCTTATGGGAGTGAACAAAGCCGGCGGGCGAACGATAAATATCGATGGAAAACGATTCGCGGCTCAGCCAGCAAAGGGCGGAATGGGGTGCATATAGTCAGTGTGTGGGTAAGCGCCCAGAATATGGTGCTTGGCCAGGTGAAAACCGGGGAAAAAAGCAAAGAGATCACCGCCATACCGGAACTGTTAGAGAGTCTGGATGTGAAAGGGGACACGATAACGATAGACGCGATGGGGTGCCGGACGGATATAGCGGCGAAGATACGGGAACAAGAGGCGAATTACTATCCCGACACGATTGTAAATACCGGTTTTCCCGTGCGGAGATCATATGCAGGATACGAATATCTGCGCAAGGGATAGAAGCGGAATAACGCCGCCCGGCGCGGTAGCGCCATGCG
>JAITAE010000161.1 GCA_031284295.1 Spirochaetaceae bacterium | reverse complement strand
GTACGCGCTGGAGAACGGTTTTTACGTGATAGAGCCTTCAGGGGAGGACGTGTCGGTGACCAAGCCGGAACCCGGCCCCAAGATTTGGCAGGTGGGGGCAGTGATTAGTGATTAGTGATTAGTGATTAGTGATTAGTGAAGCTCTGTGAACCTGGTAAATCGCGGGGACAACAACTGACGTACCTGTGTACTTTAAAGCCGCTGGCCCTTATCTGGGGCGGCGGATTGGGGGGTACTGGAAGACCCGCGCAGCGGGGCTGGAAGTAGGGGGGCGCGGCGAGGGGGCGGCTATGTGCCGGTAACGGCATGGAAATTGCCCCCTTTGTATCAAGAATCTCTGAAGACCTGGGAAAATTCAAATACAATCACACAGCCGCCAGCTCGGACGGATATGTTTCACGTGAAACATATCTGTCCGGGCGGTAGTGGAGGCGATCCCCGTTTGTTTCACGTGAAACATTTTGTCTTGTTTGCGAGGGCTTCTGCCACACGCAAAGGTGTGTGTCGGCTTACTGAGCCAGCGTCACTTCGGTTCTGCCAAAGCCGCCAAAGTCCGGGTGGGAAAAATGATAGTCCGCCACGACACTCTGGCCCTTCAGGTAGTCATGGATACCGCGCTGTAGTATGCCGTCGCCTTTGCCGTGTATGACTGAAAATTCCCTCTGCCCCAGTACCAGCGCGGAGTCTATATGGCGCTGGAGCGCGTCTATCGCGTCCGCCAGGCGCATTCCGCGCACATTCAACTCCGGGGCCACAGGGCTTGCCAACATCCTGTAGTCAATGCTTGCCGATGCGGGCTTTACGGTGTTTTGCGGCGGGCTTTCCGCAACGAGTTCATTTTCGGGAAAGGTCATGGATACGGAGCCGATCTCCACCACCCAAAACCCTTTTTTTGCCGGGCGGCGTACCGTGCCCCGCCGCCGTTTGGCGCCCGCAAGCACGGTGAGGCCGGGATATATCATCGTGTCCGCCGGGGCGGCGTTATGACAGGACTGGGTCTTTTCTTGTCCGGCAAGTTCAACCTGCATTACTTTAAGGTCTTCGCTTTCCCGATCCACGGTTCGGTCAAGCTCCAGCAAAAAGTCCTTTACCTTTAGCGTTTTTTCGCGGCTTATCTCGCCTTCCTTTACCTCGCGTACAAGGTTTTCAAGCGTCTTGCGGCTTTCGTCAAGGAGACAGCGCAACTTGTCAACCGCGCCCTCCCTTAACTCCGTCTCTTTCTGACGCAGGCGCAATTCCCGCAGGTCGGCCTTGCGCCGTTCTTCCAGCAAGCGCTGTTTTTCCAGCGCCAGTTCCCGCAAGCCGTCTTCGGCGGCGCGGTACTTTTCTTTTAGGCCTGCAATCAACACGGAAACATCGCCCCGCCCTTCGTCAAGATAGGCCCGCGCCCTGTCCACAAGCCCGGCGGAAAGGCCGTAGTGCCGGCTGATGTCCAGTGCGCGACTCTCGCCGGGCAGTCCCATCACGATCCTGTACGAGGGGCTTAACGTGGCGGGGTCAAATTCGACGGAGGCGTTTTCGACATGACTGTTCGAAAAGGCATAGTTTTTCAGCGCGCCGTGATGGGTTGTTACTATGCAAAAGCAGCTTTTTTCCAGGATGCTGTCAAGTATAGCCATTGCGATAGCGCCGCCTTCGGCAGGGTCGGTTCCGGCGCACAGCTCGTCGAGCAGTACGAGTGAGTTTTCCCCGGCTTTATTCAGCATGGAGGCTATCGCGCTTATATGCGCGGAAAAGGTCGAAAGCGAGCGCTCCAGGGACTGATCATCGCCTATGTCGGCAAATATGCTTTCAAAGACCGGTAACGCGCTCCCTTCAGCAAGCGGCAGCGCAAGACCGAATTGATTCATCAGCACAAAGAGGCCGGCCGTTTTAAGCGCTGCCGTCTTACCGCCCGTATTTGGCCCGCTGATGATAAGGATGCGCGTTGTCATCAGCATATCAATCGGGACGGCCTTAACGCCAAGCAACGGGTGGCGCGCCTGTTTCAACATAAACACGCGGTTTTGCCTGCCGCCGTCCTGCTGCAAGAACAGTCCGCCGGTACTGTTTGAATAGTGTGCGCGCGCCCTCAGAGTTTCTATAAAAATTATACGTTCATGAAACAGGGCCAGCGGCTCCTTTTCCGCGGCAATTTTTACCGTCATGTCGTGGAGGATGCGCCTAACTTCCGCGTCAAAACGCCGGCGTTCAACAGTGAGTTCGTTATTTTTTTCAACTATGTCCTCCGGTTCAATGAAAAGCGTTTGACCGCTTGCCGAAACTTCGCGGACTATCCCGCGTACCTTACCCTTGAATTGATGTTTAAGCGCGATGACAAGCCTGCCGTCGCGCTGCGACGGCAGGCCGGATTGAAGCATACGCCGCAGGGCATCGTTGTTTGTGTACGAGGCGCTTATCGCCTGCAAGTCCCTGTTTATCGCGGCTATCCGCTCTTTTATCCGCTTCAGTTCGGGCAGATCGCGGAGTTCGCCGTCCTTGTCCAAAACGCGAAAGACTTCCCGCTCTACACCGGAACAGTCAGGCGTCCCGGCGGCAAGCTCCAAAACATCCAGCCAGCGCAGCAAGGCGCCGCCTTCCCGTACAAAGCTGCCCACCGCAAAGGCTTCCTCCAGACTGAAGGCCGCCCCTTCAACATTCAAAACCGGCAGCAAAGCGCCGATAGAGGGAAGCCTGGCCTGAGGCTCCGCGTCCCCGCCCGTAATCCGCGAAACGACGGCGGCGCATAGTTGTTTAGTTCGAATAACTTTATCACCGTCCGTAAACGGCTCTTCGCTCAGTATTCGTGCCCGCGCTTCGTCGCTACGGGCACAATCCGCCACACGCGCACGTATCAGATCAAATTCCAGCAGGCCAAGGGTTTTTTTGTCCATACCGGATATTTTGCGCAAAGTAACGCGGCTTAACAAGCGGTGTAAACATCCCCCAAAACCCGTTACCCCCAACAGCCCACAGAGGCCCGCCTGTACGCGCTTTACCGGACTGCCGCCGCCTAAAACACCAATTTGTTGAGCGTCCGTTTGCTTTTTATAGCAGCCATCCTTGAATCTATCGTCCCTTTGGGGAGACCCAGTACCTCCGACAGCTCGCTGTTTGTCGCCTCGATTCGCATGGACTTGAGCCGCGCGCGCATAGTTGCCAAACGTTTTCTGCTTTTATCCAGACGTAGTGAAATCATACCGGTTAAATGCGCATTTTCATTTTTTTCGTACAACGTTTTTTCATAGTTAAGGCAGCGGTAGTAGAGTCCGTGTGCGGCGCAGGTAAGTTTATTCAGCCGTTCAATCTTTTTTATCTGCAGACTGCGCAGCATATCCACCATCTTGCCCACTATTTCCGGATTCATACCGATTGTTGCCGCGGTTTTATTCACCAGGCTGTCCGACGCATAGTAGTAAGACTTCAATAGCACAAGCAGTACCTGTTTCGGGGAATTCAGGCTACGGACGGAGCTATCCACTTCACCAGCCTCGTCACTCATTTCGGGCTCGCACACAAACACGTCATCGCTGCTAGCGTTCCAGCAGTCGATCTCCGCAGCGGCCCTTTTATGTTTACGCCGCTTGTAATAGCGGAATGCGTAACGAAGCGTCGTAGCGATATAGGCGCTAAATGAAGCGAGTCTGCTGTCATAGCGGTTTATTGTGCGCCGCAGGGCGGGGTAAAACCAGCATAAAAAATCGATACGATCGCTTTTGTTTTTGAAAAACATACCGTAAGCTCCGTTGGCGCTTTCCAGCAAATGTTTAAAAATATTTGCTTCAAGTTCACGCTTCCCGAAATTCCCATCGGTATACTGTTTGTAATATAACGACAACGGGGAAACATCTATCATCTTTTGCTCCTTGGAAATAGATTGTGAATCATTTTTGCACTGGCCTGGAGCAAAATCTAATTTTTTTTATTTTTACACGTTATTTGTATGTAATTATCATTTTTTGCTTTTCAAAATATGGGTTTTCCATTGCAGCCGTTGAGCGGGGAGGACAGACACCAAAAAAATGCAAATGAATCCCGGCAGGGGAGTCTGCCGGAGGTGGTCGTGAGATGACCGGGAAGTCTTTCGCAGGTGGACTGCTACGGTTTGTTTGGCAACACAGTTCCCTTATGACCACGACCCATGCGGGGTGATGGGTGAATGGAAGGGGCGGGGCGGCAGTAGTGGGTCAAATGCCCCGTCCACAACACTTTCGCAAAAATCTTTCCGCCGTTTCGGGCGCCGCGCAAAAGTGGAAGTGAGGAAAGCCGGCAAACAATGTTTCCGTAACGGCTATGCAGTTCCAGCTTTTGCCGGAACCGGGCTTGACCGCGGTAAAGCCGCAGCCCGCCTGTCCGCTGTCCCAGTAATGAAACTCGTGCCCCCGTAGGGTTTCGCCCGCCAGACAAAGCAGGTTGTCAACATTTGCGGTAAATTCCGCGTAGCCAAACCGTACAAGCCTGTCCTTTTTTTCACAGTCCGCGTCAATCACGGCGGCAAGCGCGTACCGCTTGCCGTCCGCTCCTTCCAGTTCGCGGTGCAGATACATAAAGCCGCCACATTCGGCAAGTGTAGGAAGACCGCCGTTTACAGCGTCCCGTACCGAGGCAAGCATCGTTACGTTTTCCGACAGTTCCGCCGCGTACAGTTCAGGATAGCCGCCGCCAAGTATAAGGCCGTCCACGGCGGGCGGCAGGACGGCGTCTTTAAGCGGGCTGAAATTCACCAGTTCCGCCCCTAGTTTTTCGAGCAGTTTTAGGCCGTCTTCGTAGTAAAAGCAGAAGGCCCTGTCACGCGCCACGGCAATGCGCGGCCTTTTCTTCAGCGGCGGCGCGGCGGGCGCGGCGGCAGTGGCGGCGCGGTCTTTTAGCGGCGGCGCGGATGCGGCGGCGGCCAAAATCCCGTCAATATCAAGCGTTTTTTCGATGGCGTTGGCAAGCCGCGCGATTTTTTGACGCAGATCTTCGACTTCCGCCGCCGTTACCAGCCCCAAATGACGGCTTTCTAACGCGCACTCCGGCATATAGGGCAAATACCCCGCGACAGGCAGGCCGGTTTCCCGCTCTATCACCGGTTTTAACATTCCGAAAAGCCCCTCGCCGGCATTGTTTAACAGTACGGCGCGTATGTTGTTCCGCCTGAACCCCGCTACGCCTTTGATGTGAGCCGCGGCGGTCAGGGAACGGCCCTTACAGTTCTCGACAAGCAGGACGGGCGTTTCGGTAAGCTGCGACAGATGCCACGCGCTTGCCTCCGCGGTTGATCCTCCCACGCCGTCATAAAAACCCATCACGCCTTCAAGCACGGCAATGTCGCGGCCCGCCCCGTTTTCGAACAGCAAGCGGCAAACGGCATCCTCGCCCAGCATATACAGATCAAGGTTTGACGAGTGCGCGCCCTGTACCTCACGGTGGAACATCGGGTCTATGTAGTCAGGGCCGCACTTAAAGGCGGCGGTCTTAAGGCCGCGCCGCGAAAAAAGCTCCAGCAAGGCGCAGGTAACCATCGTCTTTCCCGAGTCGCTGCCGCCGCCTGAAACCATTATCCTGGGCAGCTTCGTCATACAACCCCGCCAAAACTTATCACAAAAACAGGATTTCGCGCCTTTAGCATACTGTATCCTCCGGCTTTCTGAGCGGCGCTTACCCCAATCTGTATTATTTCCGCACCGGAAAAGCCGTTTTCCTCGATGAGCGTCCGCGCTTCGGCAAGCGTTTCAAGCGTAACCGCGTTTATTACGGCGCGGACACCGGGATTACGTTCCCGTATTTCCCGTATTATGCCCTCTAAAGCGCCGCCCGTCCCGCCTATAAACACAGAATCAGGCGGGGGAAGGCCGGCAAGGACGCTTGGAGCCGCGCCCTCCACCGGCTCAAGGTTGTAGCAGCCGAACTTTTGCTTGTTCCGGCGTATCAGATCGATCGCGTCAGCTTCCCTTTCCACCGCGTACACCCTGCCGTAGGGCACGGCCCGCGCCACAGCGCAGGACACGGCCCCTGTCCCCGCCCCGATGTCCCAGCAGATGGAGTCCGCTTTTAGGCGGAGTTTTTCCAGGCTTACCGCGCGGACATCCTCCTTTGTCATCGGTACGGCGCCTCTAAAAAAAGAGGCGTCCCGCAGATCAACGCGCTGATTTTTACCCGCGTCATCGTTTTCTACGCAAATTATGTTTGGCGCGCCGAATTTCATACCGGCTGCGCCATCCATCATCCGATCTATCGTGTCTGTAGATATTTTCTCGTCAGGGTAAGAGAGCCGTTCGCCGACGCTCATACGGAGCTCTCCCAGGCCCCGCCCGGACAGGGTGCGGCACACAAGCTCAGGCGACAGCACCCCGTCCGTCAGAAAAAAGCACTTCCCGTTTTGGGCGGCCAGGCCGGTCAGTTCGTTGAGCAGCCGTTCCCGCTCCAGCACGCCTGACCCGGCCCTGAGTCTGCCGTGAAAGCTCCTGACAAGCGCGTCATCGTAGGATACGCCCAGGCGGGACGCGAAGTACGCGACAGAGCTTACCCCGCATATAACACGGGCCTCCCAGCCTTCCTCCCTGATGAGCGGAAGGAGCCGCCTGGAAAGCGAAAAAAAGCCGCTGTCCCCCGATACCAGCACCGCGTAAACCCGGCGGTCATCGTGTTTTAGCGCCTGGATCACCGCCGTGTCCGTGGTGACGGCCAAGGTTTCCCTGTCCCCTACAAGCCCGGCAAACGAGTCCAACAGCCGCCCCGCCCCTATCACACATTCGCTCTGTTCCAGAGCCTCCCGCGCCTCACCCGTCAACAGCCTGCCGGCGCCCGGACCTGAACCGATTATATAAACTAATTTTGCCATGATACGCGCTCACAATCCTTCTTAAAACAGTACCGGTACAGCCTTCCCGTCAAAGCGGGCAAACAACGTTGTTTTCCGCTAAATTCCGGTAAGCGCCGTTATTTCACGCGGCCAATCCAGGCCGGCGGGCGAACAGACCGCGGCGGCATACCCGTCAAACTGTTCAAAAAAGCGGACGGACTCCCCGCCGCCGCCTTTTATGCGGCCCGCGCCGTCCGCCAACTGAACGCAAAAATCCGTCATTTTCACAGGCGGCCCGCCCACCATCTTCAGATAACTTTCCCTGGCCGTCCACACCCTGTAAAACATTTTGACATCGCGCCCCACCGCCTCGATCTCCTCAGGCTGAAAGGCATGACGCGCTATCAGAGCGGTATCGCGGTCCGCTCTGACAAGTTCGATGTCAAAACCGGCGTTTTCCTCGCAGACGGCAAGGGCGGCCCAATCCCCCGAATGTGAGATACTGAAATAAGGCCCGCCGTCAAGGTAGGGTCTGCCGCCGCCGCGCCGGCGGATACCGAACAGCGCCTCCCGTCCAAGCGCGGCTTCCAGCAGCAAGCCCGCCGCGAGAGACCTTTTCCTGTCGTCCGCGAAACGGAAGGAACGTATCTTTTGCGCCCGTTCAGGCGGCATCGTATCGACACGTTTTTCGTCAAAAACGAAAGTATTTATATTGAGGCCGTAAATGACCGGTTTTTTACTGTACAGCGCGCCCATAATCAAGCCCGTCCAAAAAATCTATAACATGGAGGCCGCCGCATTGGCTCGGCGGCCGTTACCACACAATAACCAAAATACCGGCACTAACTCAATCCCCGCCCCCGCCCCGCCAGCGGGTTTAAAGTCCGCCCCGCGGTAGCATACCGCCATAGGCGGCCTCATTCTCATTTCTCATTTAGGAACTCGTGTTTCACCGTTTCAAATAGATCTTTCACCATTTCAAAGAGCTCTTTCACGCCCTCCCCTGGATAGTCCACGGATTACGCGGATTACACGGATAACCTGCGGCCCCCATTCACTCTTCACTTTTCACTACTCACTAATCACTAATCACTGCCGCCGAAAGCCTGGAGTTTGCGGTAAGCGGCGCGTAGCGCGGCGGCGCAAACTCCGGAGCTCAACGCGGAGCGTTGAGCCCTCCGCCAGATAGTCCACGGATTACGCGGATTACGCGGATTACCCGCGGCCCTCCTCCTTCCCTCTTAACTAATCACTCTTCACTAATCACTCTTCACTCTTCACCCTTCACTAATCACTAATCACTAATCACTAATCACTAATCACTAATCACTCTTAACTCTTCACTCTTAACTGCTCACTCCAAACTTATTATAATACGTTCCGGGCCTATTTTTCTAGGCTCCAAGCTGACCCGGCTGGGTGTTTAAGGCAGAGCGGTCAGTGTGTAGTCAAGCGCGTTGACCGGCCCGTCGAACCGGGGCGCTCTTTTCCCCGGATAGTTTAAATCATAGCAGCTCGCTATTCACTACTTTCTGCCGCTATGCTATGCTAAAGGCGTCGGTATGAACATTTTTTCGCTTATTCCGGGAAACTTTTTTTCAATACTTGCGTCAGGAAACCGTGAGATATATTTTGACGCGCTGATGCTGCTGAACGCCCGCCTGAAACAGGATTTGAATATTCAGGTAAGTGATTACACCGCCACCCTTGCCGGCTATATCGAAGGCAGGGATTTTGTTGTCGAGAAGGAGGACGAAAGTCCCGATGTGCCGGACGCGGTGGCGGGGCAGAGCGCGCTGAACTCCCACACAAAGGCGCGGCTCATACTGGCGCGGCTTATAAAAACGGGCTGGGTTGACAGGGAGACCCAGGACGGCTCGTTCATCGAGATAATTACGCCGCGGGATTACGCGATCAGGATGATGCGGCTTTTGGATGAGATGCGGGATGAAAGGATACACGAGTACAGCTCGCTGGTGTACTCTACCTATTCCGCGTTGAAGCAGGCGGGCCAGCCCCGCGAATGTTACGAGGCCGTTCTTGCCGCGAAAAGAAATACCGAGGCGCTTGTTTACGAGCTGAAAAGCCTTTACCACAATATACGCTCGTACATCCGGCGCATACAGGAACAAAACGACATAAACGAACTGTTGGAAAACCACTTTGAAAAGTACAAACCGATGGCCGACCGTATCTATCACCCGATAAAAACGATGGATTCTTTTTACCGCTACATGATGCCCGTGCGGGAACTGCTTGAGAATTTGAGGGAGGATGATGCTCTGCTGGCGGGTATGCGCGCCCGCGCGATGACGGTGCGGAAGTACGGCGAGGAGGAGGCCGGCGAGGAAATACTGTCCGCCATCGAGTATGTAGAGGATACCTACTCCGTTATCGGGAATATAATCAACGAAATCGACCGCAAACACAGCGCCTATACCAAGAATTCCATAGAAAAGATGACCTACATGATGAGCGCCGGCCATAGCGTAAAGGGAAAACTGCTTGAGATTTTCAAGGCGTACCAGGCGGCGGAAGCGGGGGAAGCGGGGGAAGGCGCGGATTTAACTGAAGGCGCGGAAACCACAGCCTTGCCCAGTAAACCCAGGCGAGGCGAGATTTATTCAAAACTGCGAAAACACGTCAATGTGTACCGGCAGGAATTCATAGACGGGCGCTCATTGTTTCATAAAAATGTTTTAAGCCGCCGTTTGGGAGGGGAGGCTCTTGAAATAGCGGATAGAACACCGCTGTCCGCGGAAGCGCTTCTGAGCCTGGCGCGGCAGATGGAACAGAGTTATCCGCCGGAGCGTATCCGCGAATTTGTCGGGAGTTTTTTCGCTTCCGGCACGGAGGCGGCGGAAAGCGAGACTCTGCCCATCAAGAACGATACTGATTTTATCATGCTTATCCTCGCGGTAGCCCGTTCCCGCGAGCGTGGTATGGATTACACGGTGGAACTGCGAAAAGAACGGGTAAACGTGAACGGCTACATCATCCCAAAAATGAAATTCACTAAAAAGGACGCGCCGGATGCTGGATGGGTATGAAAAACTTTCCGGCAGCGAGAAAGAAGATTTTCGCCGGCTCGCAAACTATCTGCTGTCCCATACATACATGGCGCGTCATGAGTATCAGCCTTCCCAACACATGACACTGCCGAACCCGGACTATCAGGCCGTATCCCGTCACTTCAACCTGTTCAAGGAATACTTTGAGCTTTCAGGCTGGCGGCTTGAGAAGGATGATAACTACGGCGTCATATCCATTTCCAACGATTATGAGCATAACCGCGCCCATCTGAACCGTTTTACCACGCTGTTCCTCTATATGTGCCGCTTGATTTACGAGGAAAGGCGGGAGGACGCGGGAACTTACAAAGCCGTACCGGCCAATACCGCTGAAGTCGTGGAAAAGATGCGCACGCTGGGGCTTTTGGAGAGGGGAAAGACGGGTAAGGCCACGACCAAGAGGGACCGCGCCGAGGCGCAGCGCGCCCTTGCCCATTTTAACATCATCCGCAAAATGGAAAGCGCCTCGTGGGACGGGGACGGCAATAAATTCCTTATACTGCCGTCGATTCTTTCGATAATTCCGAACCAGAGTATCAACACCGTCTACACTGAAATCGAGAACATGAAGGCCGGAGGCGCGGCGGACGACGCTGACGATGGGGCGGACGGCGCGGACGCGGAATACCGGGCTTCCGTGGAAGACGGCGGGGACAGCGGAGATTCTGCTTCTGGCGGGGAGGAATCTTAATGAAGCTCCTAAAGAAAATGCTGCTGATTCACTGGCACTACTTTACCCATGAGATGATAGAGTTCGATATGATAAACTTTCTTACCGGGAAAAACGCCTCCGGCAAGTCAACGATTATAGACGCCCTCCAACTTGTGATACTCGCGGACACTTCCGGGAATCCGTTCAACAAGGCGGCGAGCGGAAAAAGCAACCGGACGCTCAAGGGCTACCTGTTGGGTGAACTGGGGGACAACGAGGGGTCAGGCTTCAAGTATCTGCGGAACGGCAGGTTTACCAGTTATATCGCGCTGGAATTCTTTGATGACGAGAAGGCGGCCTTCTTTACCGCCGGCTGCTGTTTTGACGTGTACTCTGAGGACGATCACCCCAGACTATTCTTTCGTTTTAACGGCGCTATGCCGGAACATCATTTTATAGATACGGCCCTTGACGGGCGGAAGCCGATGGACATCGCGTCCCTGCGCTCATGGATACGTGAAAACTATGCGGCCGGCTCCTTCTTTACCACCGATACCAACATAAGTTTTCAGGAAGACCTTTACGGCAAACTGGGGGCGCTGCAAGCCCGCCGCTTTAGCCAGCTTCTTAAACGGGCGGTATCCTTCGACCCGAATGTGGATATACAGAAGTTCATCTCGGAATTTATCTGCGATACCCCTCAAATAGTTGACGTGAGCAGCTTGCAGGAAAATATCCGCAGTTACACCCGTCTTGAGGCGGAGGAAGTGATGCTGCGGGAACGGATAGAATGTCTTGACCGAATCATCACCGCCTACGGCAGTTTTGACGCACACCGGAACAATGAAATCCTCTATTCCTATCTGATAGAGAAAGCCGGCGCCGATATAAAACAGGCCGCCATCGAAGACAACAACGCGCAGGCGGAAACTCTTAGGCAAAGCATAAAAAAACTCCGCTCCGCCATTGACGAGGGAAAAAAGCGCCTTGATGAGACCCAGCGTGAACGTGACGAGCTGCGCGTCCAGCTTATGAGCAACGAAACGGCGCGTGTTGTGGAACATCTTGAAAATCAGATCCGCGATAAAGAAGAGGAAATTGACCGTATCCGGCGGGAATTTGAAGCTGTTTCCCGGCACTTTTCTGAGCTGGCCGCCCAGTGGAGGAGCAAAGCCGGCTTTTTTATGAACGAGAACAAGCGTATTTCGCTTGAAGTCTTTGATCAGATTTTGGCGCCCCGCATAGAAAATATTCGCGGCGAGGCGGAACTTTTTACGCGGATGCTGGACAATTTCTATCCGGCGGACGCGCAGAAAATCAAGAATTCAGGGGAATCTGAGATAAAATCCCGCATACAGGCGGCGGACGGGCTAAAAACTTCGTCAAAAAGCCTTGCCGAGCGGCTTTTGGAAGAAGAAACTGAGCTAAAAAAGCGCCGCGCCGCGCTCGAAGACGAAAGACGCTCCCTGCAAAGCGGGGTTTACAGCTTTCCGCGGGAAGTTACCGACCTCAAGGCGGCCATAGCCGGACGGATAAAGCTGAAAACGGGCGCGGAAGACTCCGTGTTTATCGTGGCGGAGGTGGCGGATATACCCGAAGACCGCTGGCGTAATGTGATCGAGGGCTACCTTCATACGCAGAAATTCTATCTTATCACGCCGCCCGAACACTTTCTTGAGGCGCTTCACGTGTACGATCTGATAAAAAACAAACGCGGCGTTTACAATACGGGGCTTGTCGACATAGAAAAGATAGAACAGCTTGCGCCCCGCGCCGAATCGGGAAGTCTCGCGGAAGAGATTCGCACCGAAAACCGCTGGGCGCGGCTCTTTTTGGACTACACGCTTGGGCGGGTAATGAAGTGCGGCAAGGCGCGAGACCTTAGAAAATTCAAAACATCCGTAACGGATGACGGGATGTTGTACCAAAACTACAGCGCCCGCGCGATAAACCCATCGCGCTGGGCAAAACCGGCCATAGGGCAGGACGCGATTCTGAGGCGCCTTGAGAATGTGAAGCGGGAACTGGCGGCGCTGGACGACAGCCTTGAGGCGCTGGGAACGCTGCTAACCGCAGCCGCGCCCCTTTCGGCGCTGGCAATTCCCGGCGACACCGAGGCGGAACGGCTTGTGGACACGGCATCCGGCATGGAGCGCATACCGGAACTTGAGGGGGAAATCTTAAGCCTGCAAAAGAATCTTGCCTCCGTTGACCGCAGCGCTATCGAGGCGCTGCGGGAACGGATAGAAACGCTGGAAGCCGTCATCAAACAGACAAACGCTGGTATTGAAACATCCACCCGCGAACAGAGCCGCGATGAAACCCTTCTTAGCAGCATAGAAACCGGGACTCTTCCCGGTCTTGCCGCCGCGCTCGCCGGGATAAAGGCTTTTATCACGGAAAACTACGAGTCAGGCTGGATAGAAGCGAAAGGGGAGCCGCGTTACCAAAAAGAATTCTCGGAGCGCGGCGGCCCGGCGGAGATAGCGGAAGCCTTTCCCCGCGAACTCAGCCGCTCGAAAAACGCGAAAGACAAATTCTGGGACGAACTGAAAGAGACGCGGCGCGTCTACAACGAGCGCTACAAGATGGGCTACGACACGTCCCTTACGGACAACGCCGAATGGGATGCCGCCCGCCGCGAGTTGGGCGAAAACAGGCTTACCGAATACCGCGTAAAAATAGACGATGCCCGTAAAAAAGCGTACGAACAGTTTCGCGAGGACTTTTTAAGCCGCCTTCAGGATAACATCAACAACGCGAAAAAGCAGATAGACGACCTGAACCGCACGCTTTCTTCCAGCTCTTTCGGAGAAGACCGTTACCGCTTCATCATAATCGCCAAGCCTGAGTACAAGCGTTACTACGACATGATAGTCGATCCCATGCTCCTTGAGGGCGGCTACAACCTGCTTTCCGAGCAGTTTAACGTGAAATACCACGGAGAAATAGCGGATCTCTTTGACATAATCACAGGCGGCGCGGACGGCAGGCAGTCCGAGGGCAGGGACGACTACGAAAAGCGCGTACAAACCTTCACGGACTACCGCACCTACCTCTCTTTTGACCTTGAAGTTACCAACAGCGAAGGCGAATCTCAGCGTTTGTCCCGGACGCTCGGTAAAAAGTCAGGCGGTGAAACCCAAACCCCGTTCTACATCGCAGTCCTCGCGTCGTTTACCCGCCTCTACCGCATCGACAGGGAACAGAAAGCGTCCACCCTCCGCCTGATACTATTTGACGAAGCTTTCTCGAAAATGGACAGCGAGCGGATTATAAGCAGCATAGAACTGCTGCGGAAGTTCAAATTTCAGGTGGTACTCTCCGCCCCTTCCGATAAAATCGGCGATATTGCCGCGCTCACGGACAAAATTCTGCTGGTCTACCGCGAAAAAAAGGATGCTTCCGTGCATTGTTTCGACCCGCGAAAGGAAGATCTTCAGGAGATAAGAAGCCTTGCTTCCTCCTAACGCCGGAAAAGAAATCCTCTCCCTGCTGCTGGATAAGTATGAAAACAGCCTTTCCTTCAGGAACGGAACGCCGCCCTCCCGCAGAATACGGCTCAGGCTCTACGATTCGGGCCTTTCCGATTACAAACGCTACAACATCGAAAACCCGGAAGCCCGGAAAGAAGTCAACCGCGCCGTTATGGAACTGGTACAGAAGGGGCTCGCCCGCGTTCACTGGATGAAAGGCGATGAAAACCATATCATCGCCCAGGTTTCCCTCAACACGGACGGCTCGTGTCTGGAGGCGGCCTACGCCTTCCTCGGCAGAACGCCCAAAAACATCGCCGCCCAAAGGCTCGCGGAGGAAGTACGCGGGCTTCTTTTGCGGGTAAAAACCCCCTGGATACGCGGCTTTCTGGAAGACTGCCTGCAATCCCTTGAACAAAAACACGCCGCGGGCAGGCTGCCCGCTGACGGCGCCGAGCGGGAAAACCTGTTCCGCGCCCTCTCCTCCATAGATTCCCAGCCTGAGGGGGCAGAAATCCTGGAACGGGTATTCTCCACGCGCTGTTTCGGCAACTCCAAGACATTCGAGCTCTCGGTAAAGAAACGCCTGCTCGAAATCATACGCCGCTATTCGGACAGCGAGGACGACAGCGGAGACGAGGAACTGCTTGCCTTTGCCGGCATCTTCCGCTACCCGGAGAGTTTTGAGTTCCGAGGCGGTCTTTCCATCGGCTTTGAAGGCGGTGGACGGCTCGATTTTTCCCCGCTCCGGCACGGCGCGGCGCTAAGCGCCCTCGATTTTGCATCTGGCCGCCTTGAGATTTCCCAGCGCGTTTCACGCCTGCTCACGATAGAAAACAAGGCCGCCTACATCAGCTATATCCGCCAAAACGACAGCGCCAGTGAACTTATCGTGTACCACGGCGGCCAGTACAGCCCGTCGCGGGGCGCGTTCTTCAAAGCGCTTGCCGCCGCCCTGCCTGAAAATTGCCGCTGGGAGCACTGGGGCGACATCGACTACGGCGGCTTTTCGATGCTCGCCCGCCTGCGCCGCGAAATCCTCCCCGCCGTCCACCCCTTCCGCATGGACGAACAGGAACTCAGCTCCCGCGAAAACCGCGCAATCCCCATCACGGACGCCTACGCGCTCCGCCTCCAAACCCTCACCCGACGCCCAGAACTCTCCGACTGCCTTCCCTGCATCGCCTTCATGCTGAAACGCCGCGTCAAGATGGAACAAGAAGCCCTTCTCGACCCGCCAGGCCGCCAGGCGGCTGTCGAGTCTGCCGGGGGAGCGGGCTTGCGGCGGCAGTGAGTAGTGGCCGCTAGGCGGCTTAGGAGTCTGCCGGGGGCGCGGGCTTGCGGCGGCAGTGAGTAGTGAGTAGTGAGTAGTGAAGAGTGAAGAGTGAAGAGTGATGTCGCATAATCCGTGGACGATTTAGAATACCCTTTGATGAGTGACTGATGTGGGCGGGCGGTGTTGGTGGGGTGGCGGATTTGGGGGGTAGCGGAAGACCCGCGCAGCGGGGCTGTAGCGAGGGGGGCGCGACAGGAAAGTCCCTATGTGCCGAAGGCAGTATGGAAATAGCGCCCCCCTTTTAATAATCAGCGCTTCCCTAGAACAGCGTAAACAAAGATCAGGACCCTTACCGGAGCGGACTTGTAAATTACGCGCCGGTTGGCACGCGGGGACTTTAGCGGTATAGTTCATATATATTTTAATGGCGGGGCCGGGGCGTATGGCGGGCAAATGCATGAACTTGCGTGGCTTTTGGCTGTGAGGTAATTGAAACGTGCCCCGGACCTTTGGAGCGGCGATGTGTGAATACAAACGTCCAAGCTGGGACGAATACTTTATGGAAGTGTGCGACGCGATTGCGCGGCGGGCCACCTGTAACAGGGGGAGGAGCGGCGCGGTGATAGCCCGCGACAACCAGCTTCTTGTTACAGGCTATGTCGGCGCGCCCAAGGGCCTGCCGCACTGCGATGAGGCGGGGCATCAGCTAAAGCAGATGATACACGAGGACGGCTCCGTTACCACCCACTGCGTCAGGACGGTACACGCCGAACAGAACGCGATATGTCAGGCGGCGAAACGCGGTATCGCGATAGACGGCGGCACGCTTTACTGCCGCATGACCCCCTGCCGTACCTGCGCTATGCTGATAATAAACTCAGGTATCGTGCGGGTAGTCTGCCAGCGCCGCTACCACGACGCAGCCGATTCAGAAGCCATGTTCAAAAAGGCCGGCGTTATTCTGGAATATGTCCATGACGAAGTTGAAAACTACGACAAACAATAGGGTTAAAGAATAATGACGGCGACGGAACTGTTTACCGGCAATTTGCCGGAGCGGATGAACGCGGTGGAATGGAAGGGAGACGGCGGCGTACCCGTTACCGGACTGGAGTACGATTCGCGTGCCGTAAAAGCGGGCAGTATTTATTTCGCGCTGCCGGGCATACACGCGGACGGGCATGATTTTATCGTGGACGCGGTAAAGAACGGCGCGGCGGTAATCGTTCATCAACACGACATACCCGTGTATGACAAGAATGTTTTTTATGTGCGGGTAAAAGATTCCCGTTTCGCAATGTCCGCCGTTGCGGACGCCTTTTACCACTCGCCGTCAAAGCGTTTGACCGTTATCGGCGTAACGGGAACGGAGGGAAAGAGCACCACCGTATACCTCATCTTTCAACTGCTCCGGCTTGCCGGTAAGAAAGCGGGCTTCATCTCTACCGTGCAGTACAGCGAGGACGGCGCGGAACGCTGGAACACTGAACATCAGACCACGCCTGAAGCGCCGCTCGTGCACAAGCGGCTTGCACGTATGCTGGGAAACGGCTGCGAGTACGCCGTGCTGGAAGCAAGCTCGCACGGGCTTTCGCCCCGCACGAACAGGCTGGGCGATGTTTTGTTTGACGCGGGTATTATGACCAACGTTACCCACGAACACCTTGAATTTCACGGCACTTGGGAACAGTATCGCGACGACAAAGCCGCTCTTTTCCGCGCAATAGGCCGCTCTGTGGACGCGAAAGGCGGCGGCATTCATGGTGATGAGTCTTTCGGCGTGGTAAACGCGGATGACCCCGGCGCGGCGTACTTTGCCGCCTGTACGGGGCACAAAACGTACAGCCACAGCGTCAAGGGCGGCGCCTTGCCAGGCGGCATCTTACCGGGCGGCGCGGATTTGACGGTGATCAGGCTGGAGGCCGGTCCCGGCGGCAACGTTTACGATGTGAGAGTCCGGGACGGCGGCGGCGCTGCGCTCCATATTGAGGATAGACTTCCGGGCGCGTTTAACGCCGGCAATGTGCTTGCGAGCCTGTTGTGCGTGTCGCGTTTGTTGAAAAAAAGCGTTGCGGAACTTTGCCCGCTTGTGCCGGAACTACGGCCTGTACGCGGCAGGATGACGGCGGTACGGAAGGGGCAGCCTTTCGAGGTTCTGGTTGATTACGCCCATACGCCATCCTCATTCGAGACGGTCTTACCGCCGCTCCGTGAACGGGCGGACAGGCAGGGCGGACGTATTATCGCGCTGTTCGGCTCGGCGGGCGAGCGCGATACGCAAAAACGCGCGCTTCAGGGGCGCATAGCGGCGCGTTATTCCGACATGATTTTTTTATGCGACGAGGACCCCAGGGGTGAGGAGCCCGCCGCGATTCTGGAAGAAATCGCGGCGGGTGTTTTTTCCCTGCCGGCAGGGGAATGTTTCCACCGCGATGGTTTTAAGCGTGATGTAAACCTGTTTTTGATACCTGACAGGCCCGCCGCGATACGCGCCGCGTTCTCGGCGGCAAGGCCGGGCGACCTTGTCCTGCTGCTCGGCAAGGGTCACGAGAATTCGATCATCTATTCAAGCCACACGATGAAGTACGATGAGATCGCCGAGGCCGAAAGGGCGCTTGATGAAGCGGGCTTGTACGGTTAAAACAAGGTACTGACACCTTTCGCAAAAGGCCACACACGCGCCGCCCGCCCGACCGACCTTGCAAAAAATAATCGTTTGCTGTAGTATGAGGTGTCCCGTGTTCAGGAACCATGCGAGTATGCGCCGCCTAACCCCGCCAGGTCCGGAGGGAAGCAACGGTAAGCGGAGGTATACTGCGCCGTGGCCAGCCTGGATACGGGATATTCTCATTTGCACCAACATTTGAACCGGCGTTGACTAGTAAATTCTGTTCAGGTATAATTAAATATGTTCTTCATTCCTATACTAATCACAACGGTAATTGTTGTCGCCGTTGTATTTGTGTCCTATCTGTACACCAACAACGGCGGTTCAAAGCAATACAGGATGAAAAAAAATCAGGATATAAAAGCGGCGCTCAAGGATGCCGGGAAACGCCTTGCCAAGAATCCGCATGATGCAGCCGCGTTACAGTTCATCGGGGACCATCAGTTTAAACAGGGTGATTGGGAAAATGCCTTCAAAACCTACGAAATTCTGGCGGAAATTCCGTTGCCGGGGCAGGAAATTGATACGGCGGAGGTGAATCTGCGCGCCGCGATATGTGCCGTAAACCGGAATATGCTGGACAGCGCCTATAAATATATAGTTGTGGCTCATTCCATGAAGCCGTCCAGTTCTGACATTGCCTACAATATGGGTAACATAGAATTCCTGCGCAAAAATTATGAGAAAGCTGTAATGTACCTTCAGCAGGCATACTCCATAAATCCTGAATATGCACCCGCCGTGCGCCTGCTGGGAATCTCCTATTTTAAGCTTAAGCGGGTTAATGAGGCCATGCCGTACATCCGCAAATCCATTGAACTTGCTCCTAGTGATAAGGAATTGTTGTTTACGCTGGCCGAATGTTATTTGGAAGCTGGGCAGAAGGCGCAGGCGGAACGTATATACTGCCACCTTCGCCCCGATCCTGTTTGGGGCGCGGAAGCCTGCCTACATTCCGGGCTTATCAATGTTGACCGCTATCAGGATGAGAAAGCTATTGTAGACTTTGAAATAGGTTTAAAACACAAGGATATAAAGCCGGAGATTGCTATCGAACTTCACTATCAGCTTGGATCGGCCTACCTGAGAGCACAGAAAATATCGGAGGCTATCTCGCACCTGCAAGCCGTACAGCAGTCGATTCAGGGGTATAAAGATACCGACATGCTTGTCGCAGAGTACAAAGAGCTGAACGCCAACAAAAATATGCAGATTTTTATCACGGCGCCGGCCGCCGAATTCATGTCGCTGTGCCAGAAAATAGTCATTTCTTACTTTCCCAAGGCCAAAGTCAAAATTACAAAGACTCAGATCACGGCAAACGATTGGGCCGATATTGTGGCGGAGATCGATACCCCAAAATGGTCTGATACCGTCATGTTCCGCTTTATACGCACACAGGGCGTTATAGGAGAATTGGTACTGCGAGATTTTCACTCGCATTTAAAGGACATTAAGGCCGGTAAAGGCGTCTGTATGGGCATAGGCGCATTCAGCGACGAGGCTAAACGTTTTACGGAAGCGCGCCTTATCGACCTTATAGAAAAAGACAGTTTTGTGCCGATCCTTAAAGTTTTGGATTCGGCAAAGCGGCCTGACGCGCCCGTTCCCGCACCCGCCGCCAGCCACTCGCTGCTGCCGGTGTGATCCCCCCCCCCCCCCTTGCGAGTAAAGAATGATGGGTAACAGGACGCACTGGTAAATTGCAAGGACAATCACAGCGCCACCCGCGTATTTAAACCCACTGGCGGGTGGCGGGGGAGGGGGCCCTTCATATAAGGGTTACCGCGGCGGTTTAGAAACCAAGCTTCAGGCCTATACCGAGTGAAAGACCCTTTTGGGCGGAAAAGCAGTCCATAAACGTTTTACCGGTGAGCGCCGCGCCTATATCGACTTCAAAAGCGCGGAAATCAAGCATTATACCGGCGCGCTGCGCCCAAATGTTCTCGGTCAAACCTGTTCCCGCAAAGACCGAAAAGATCAACGGCGCGTTGAACTGAAGGTCCACCCCCCAGTTAAACAGCATCGGAGCGATAACCGAATTCATAGTAAAACCAACGTTGGGCCTGACGACAAGAAGCGGCGACTTGAACGGCTTTAGTAGCGCGAAAAAATCAAAACGTGTGGGCCGCGTGACTTTTTTGTTTTCATCATCGCTGTCCTTCAGCAAGTCCTCGGTATCAGGGATATTGATATTAACCGCGCTGTCGGGGTTGCGGATAACTTCCAAAAGCTCATCCTCCGTACCGGGCGTTTTTACAGTCATCGTTATACTCGAAGCGTCTATCGATTTGCCGTGATTCAATGTTGAGGGCATGACGGGAATATGCGAGACGGAAAGGCCCGTATCGAGGAAGGGTAGCAGCGCGTAGCAGGCTTCCAGTGTAAGGTCAAGGCCCGGACTGGCGAACGGGTTGATGTCCCTGTCCAAATCCCAGGCGGAATAGAGTTTCATGATGCCTTCGCCTGCAAGACCGTACTCGTTTTCAGCGCTATAGCTTTTCAGGCTGACGGCATTTTGTTTCATATACAGCAGCGTAAAAAACAATGACGGGGCGGCGCGTACATACAAACGATCGTTAAGCATCGTCTTCGAGATGCCCATTCCCATCTCCATAAACATACTGGCGCTCGCCGACATACCCGCGTCTATACTTTGCAGGCCGTTCATATATTCTTCTAACATGCCCTTATATTCCCGCAAATTCTCCGGAGTCGGACTAGTTGACGAATCAAAACCGGGAGGGGTCGTGTTTGCCATATCCATTATGCCCGTTAAAGATGTAAGCGTTTTTTGAGGCAAATCAAAATTCACGTTGGCGTCGGCCCGGGTAAAGAAATCCAAATCAAAGACGCTTCTTACAGAGATTTTTAAGTATACGGGGTTCGTGAAAAAACCGATGTCTGCTGAAAATCCGTCCATCTTCGCCGGGTCAAAACCGTTTAGGTCAAAAAACGAACCCTTCAGTACATTTTCAATACTTAAACCCACAAAATTGAGGTTAAGGCCTAAAAGTCCAAGCTCAAAGTAACGGCGCGATTCACGTTTGCCGGAACGCAACGTAGCGCGGTCGCTTTTTGTCCACCCCGCCCGCGCCGGAGCGGGCTGATCGTCCTCCGGCGCGGATGTATTATCACCGTACGTGGCGGAAGCGTCCTCCGTTTCAGCGGGAACATCCTGGCCATACATAAAGAATGGAATACACAAAAACACCGAGCACACAAATAAATACCTTATCACGCTGTTCATACCTATGTATATAATATACGGCTTTGAGTTCGAAAATCTACATTGGATTATTCGGATACCTTGTCAACTGATTACAAGGATATTGTAAGATGCGTCTCCCTGTAGGGCGGGGGACAAACCTCAGCAGGGCGGAATGAGCCTCCGCGCGGCAAGCGTACAAACAAGTTTGTGTCGCGGTATTAAACCAGATATTACAGAATAGAGTGTCGATTCCTTACGGTGGCGATACCCGCGGCAGTACGGCAGCGAAGGTGCGTATACCGGGCTGATGACGACCGGGCTGGTCAATCCGGCGGCGCTCTATTAGACTCGTTGTATGTACAACAAACTGGTTGATGAACTTGCGGTTTGCGGCCTGAACGCG
>JAITAE010000146.1 GCA_031284295.1 Spirochaetaceae bacterium | reverse complement strand
GTGCTTGCCCGTCTCCCGCCGTAAGCGGTGTTGGATTCAACCAGCGTGCCGTTCACGGACTGCACGAGGTCTTTTATCAAAGCGGGCTTTAGATGATTGCTCCTAGGCGATTCGCCGGTGGAGATTTTTACCGCCACCTTGCCGGCCCTAACGCTCGCATTGTCCGGGCCTTGTCCAAGGGCTTTATAGACCGCCATGAGTCCGGCCGGGCTTATGGCGCCGGTAAAGTAGACTTTGGCGGGCGTCCCCGCGGGCTTGCCGGCTTGCGGCAGGGGCGTTTGCCCCGCGCCTCCCTGTGTCTGCGCGTAGACTTTCCTGCTGCATCCCTGAAGCGCGCCTATCGCGGCGCAGATAAGGGCGATGCAAACAACGTAAACCGTTCTTTGTTTTCCGTATTTCATAAGTAACCTCCAAAAATGCGGCGGAAGCGCCGCTTCGTTAGTGTTTGTCTATCGTATCACATTATGGGGGGAAAGTTCTTGAGGGCAAGCCGCCTCCCGGCGGCGAAGCGTAAACCTAGTTGGCGTCAGCGTAAACCGGCCCGTTATGTGCGGTAATTTTTTGCTTTATATTGTGTCATTTTGCCGTACACCATTTTTTATATAAATAATTTTATGATACAATATAATAACATTATTGCCATTATTATATTTAATACCAGTCTATGATTATTAAATAATTTATTCAGAAATGATCCAAATAATGTCCAGCATATATTTCCAGTCAACTGTATTGAAGACATTAAAACAGCAAATAAAATTAATATCAAAACGCTTTTGTAATGAGGCAATAAATATGATGACATTGCGGTTATGCCAAAAAGTATTATTTTTATATTTACCAATTGTAATAACATTCCTACAAAAAAATTCCTATTGCCATTTGTTTTTGTTTCATTTTTTTTTGATGGAACTATTGTTTTTATAATCAAATATGCCAAATAAGCAGCTCCCAATATTTTCATGGGAAGTTGTATTTGAGGAATCGCAGTATATAAAAATTTTGAAAAAGCCAAGCAAATCAGCATTACAATAAAGTGCCCGGCATAATTGCCAAAATTAAATAATATACTATTTCTCAAACCAATGTTTTTTACATTATTCATGGACATAATATTAATTGGTCCAGGCGTATAACTCATAATAAAAACGTATGAAAAAAATGAAATCCAAGAAAACATAACAAATTATTTCCTGCGAGCGATCATTTCTATTTCTATTTTTGCACCCAATGGTAATGATGCGACTCCAATAGTTGTCCGTGCGGGATAAGGCTTTGAAAATTGTTTTTGATATATTCCATTCATTACCGGAAAGTCATTCATGTCTGTTAAATATACATTTACCTTTTGTATATTGTCAGGTTCTAATCCTGCCGCTTGCAATACACTAAATAAATTATTAAAACTCTGTTGTGTCTGAGCCGCAATGTCTCCTTCCACAATTTTTCCTGTATTTGGATCCATTGGTGTTTGACCGGATAAAAATACCAGCCAATCCGAATCAATTCCATGAGAATAAGGGCCTACAGAAGTTGCCTTTTTTGAAGTAATTGCTTTCCTTGCCATACCCCGTTTCTCCTTACGATAGATTTTTATTGATACTGATGTTAATTTATCAATATATTCTATAATATGTATTTTGTCAAGTTATTTTTATGCTATCTTCAAACAAAATTTTAGAGCTGCCTTTCGCATAACTACTACAAATACGCTCTAATACGGAGTATATTAGTTGAAAGGTTGCGGAGCGTCAAGAGGGCTTCGCGCACGGCAGGCCGACACTATTCCTCGGTAAGCGGTATACCTTGTACGGCATACTGAACCTATTCCAAGTCAGAATATATACAAAACAAGTCAAAAGGTATATGATTTACGGTAGCGGGCGGACTGTCCTGCCCGAAAATACACCATAAATAGGGAGGTCTATATAGCCTAAGAGCTGGTTTAATATCTTTTTAGCAGTAACGAGATAAACGCAAGAACCGTCATTTGCAGCGTGGTATGCATCATACGTTCGCAGTTCTTCCACAGCCGGCGATACTTCAGCCCCTATAAGCGCCTTCACGGTATTGGCGAAGTTTTCCCCCGCTGTAACCGCCATCGCACAGGACTTTTGCCACCTTCGACTGATTCGGATCGCAGTTCCGAAGTTTTTCAACCGCTCCGCCGCAGTCGCTCACGCCCGCAGCCGTTACCCGAACCGCATGACGTGAGGCAGGCCATTGGTGTCAACGCCGAAGTGAACCTTTCTTCGCAATATCTGGTTTAATACCCCGCTACAAACCTCAAGGGAAGTACTGATTAAATGAGGCCACCGATTGGGGGGGGGGGGGGATACCGCGCTTGCGCGGGATGTATACCGGGGGGCGCGACAGTGTAGCGGCTATATGCCGGTAACGGTATGGAAATAGCGCCCACCTTTAATTAATCAGCGTTTCCCTAGCGGCCCGCCCGCTCCCACGGCCTTCTCCCAGCCCGGCGGCGGCCTGCCCGCTCACACGGCCTTCTCCCAGCCTAGCGGCGGCCCGCTCCCACGGCCTTCTCCCAGTCGCCAGGCGGGGCCCGCTCCCACGGCCTTCTCCCAGACGCCCGGCGGCCCGCCCGCTCCACCGGACGACTCCCAGCCGCCCGGCGGCCCGCTCCACCGGCCTTCTCCCAGCCGCCAGGCGGCCCGCTCCCACGGCCTTCTCCCAGCCGCCCGGCGGGGCCCGCTCCCCCGGCCTTCTCCCAGCCGCCAGGCGGCGGCCCGCTCCCACGGCAGACTCCCAGCCAGGCGGCCTGACCGCTCCCACGGCCTTCTCCCAGCCGCCAGGCGGCCCGCCCGCTCCCACAGCCTTCTCCCAGCCCGGCGGCGGATTGGGGGGTGGCGGAATACCGCGCTTGCGCGGGATGTAGACAGGGGGGCGCGACAGGTAGGCGGCTATGTGCCGCGAGCGGCATGGAAATAGCGCCCCCCTTCACTCCTTATTTCATTCTTCACTCTTCACTCTTCACTCTTCACTCTTCACTCTTCACTCATCACTGCCGCCGGGCGGCTCATTCAGCGCTTCCCAAGGGGGTTTTGTAGATTTTCAAATCTAAAGCAGTATAATATGGATAGGGAGAGGTTGATGTGACAATATTTACGTGTTTGCGGTCTGAGTCTTTTATGCTTATGGCGGCGGTTCTCGCGCTGCCTTGTTCCTGCGAACGGGGCGCCGCGCGGACGGGGACGGTGGCTGCCGTGCCCGCGCCTGAGGTTTCCGTTGCGGCGTTTGACGCGGGGCCTTACCGGGAAAGGCTGGAGGCGGCGCTTTTGGAGGCTGGTGTTCCGGCGGATATGGGCGCCCGGATACTTGCGGCGGGTAAGGAGGTTTTCCTGCCGGAGCTCGAGGCGGCGATGGGGGGAGACCCCTTCCTGTCGCGGCTTGTGGATAAACGTCACGCGCTGCCGGACGGCTACGAACCGGATGATCTTGTAACGCTGGACAATAGCGGCTCGTACCGTGTAGGCCGCGCCGCTTTACGCCTTAGGCGTGAAGCGGCGGACGCGCTGGAACGTATGGCGAAGGCCGCGCGCGCGGACGGGCTTACACTTACCGCTTCCTCGGCGTACCGTTCCTTTGACTATCAGGTCGAAGTGTATGCCCGCAATGTGCGCGAGAACGGCCAGGAAACCGCCGACCGCGAATCGTCCCGTCCCGGGTTCAGCCAGCACCAGCTTGGGCTGGCGGTGGATTTCGGTTCAATCACGGACGCGTTCGCACAAACCCCGGCGGGGCGCTGGATACTCGCGAACGGGCCAAAATACGGCTGGGTCATCTCGTTCCCGGACGCTTACGAGCATCTTACCGGATACCGATGGGAAAGCTGGCACTACCGCTACACTGGGCTGCCGCTAGCCGCCTTCATCGAAAGGTGGTTTGGCGGGATACAGCAGTACGCGCTGCAATTCATTCACGCGTGGCGTAATTCATGAGCGCGTCCAGTTCCGCCTGGGCGAGCGGACGGCTTTCACCCTCCGCGAGCCCGTCAAGTCTGACGGGCCCTATCCGTATGCGGCGCAGGCTTTTCGGGTGCAGGTGGAAGTGTGAAAAGACGCGGCGGATCTCGCGGTTACGGCCTTCGATAAGCACGATGCGCAGCGCCCTTTTGCCCAGCCGCTCCACTTCGCGGGCGCGGTAGACAAGGCCGTCTATCTCGATGCCGGCAAGAAAGCTGCCGGCCACATTGTCGCCTATAAGGCCGGACGCCTCGACAATGTACTCCTTATCGATTTCAGAGCTTGGGTGTCCCAGCCGGGCCGCGAACGCGCCGTCATTGGTAAAAAAAATAAGCCCGGAGGACAGGTAATCAAGCCGTCCAACGCTGTAAAGCCGTTCCATTATTTCAGGCGGCAGCAGGTCGCGGACAAGCGGACGGTTTTCCGTGTCGTGTGAGCTACAAATGTATAAGGGCGGTTTGTGGAGCGCTATGTAGTGAAGCGCGCTTTCCGGGTGTACCGGTTTTCCGTCAACACATACTGTATCGGAGGGGGATACCTTCGCGCCCATGCCGGTAACAAGCGCGCCGTTCACGCCGACTCTGCCCGCCGCTATCAGTTTTTCCGAAGCGCGGCGCGAGGCTACCCCCGCGTGAGCCAGGTATACCTGTAAACGGAGAAGGCCGTCTCCATCCCTACAGTTCAAAGCGTTCCGCGTCCGTTTCAGCCAGTTTAGGCAGGTCCGCTATACTTTCAAGCCGGAACATGGTGAGAAATTCTTTTGTAGTACCGAACTGCGTAGGATGCCCCGCGATGTCCTTTTTACCGGTTTCACGGATCAAGCCGCGTTCCAGCAGCAGGCGTATCATGTTGTCAGCCTGTACTCCGCGTATCGCTTCTATCTCCGCGCGGGTTATCGGCTGGGAATAGGCGATTATAGCGAGTGTTTCCATCGCGGCGCGTGAAAGTCTTGTCGTATTTTTGCGCCCGTAGCGCTCTTTCAAGGCTTCCCAATACTGTCTTTTGGGTGCTATCGTAATGCCGCCGCCTATCCTGATCAGTTCAAAGCCGCTTTCAGGCCGGCTGTAGCGTTCTTTAAGCGTTTCCAGCGCCGTTTCCACATCGTCTTCCGTTAGCGAAGTGATGCGGGCAATCTGTTTTTCGTCTACCGGTTCGGCTTCAAGAAACAAAACCGCCTCTACAAGCGCGGGACTGCTGAAAACGCCATCTCCCTTTTGTTCGGCCTTCGTGCCGAAAACATCCTCTTCCCGCTGTTCAGCCTCCGTTTCGCCGTCCGCCGTTTTATCAGGCCCGGATCCCGAAAACCCAAGGCCGTCAAACTCGCCCCCAAAAAGATCAGTCTGGTATGGTCCGGCGGCTGTAGTTTCTTCGTTATTTTCCATCGTTTCCATGCTGTTTTTCCCCTCCGTCTGAATCCGGGGCTGGAATAGATTCCAGCTCCGGCCCGCGTATCTGAATATCGCCAAACAGTTTATGCTGATAAATGGTGGCGAGTCTGTACTTTACGGCTTCAAGTATCGCAAGGAACGCGCAGACTATGTCCATTATGGAGCCCTTGCGGACAAGCAGGTCTGTAAAACTGCACCCGCCGCGCTGTTCGATCAGTTCCGTCATCAGCGCTATCTTTTCGTTTATCGAAACTTCCTCGCGCAGATCCATGACGCGCTCGCCGGAAAGATGGGATACCAGGCTGGAAAACGTGTTGAGCAGTTCCCATACGTCCGCTTTTTTCCAGAGTACATCGTCGTCGTCAAAGGGCAGGACGTGCTGGAGCTTTTTTCGTTCCACCACCCATTCAGCCTCGCGTTCCTTTTCCTCCATCAGTTCGGACAGTTTTTTGAAACGCTGGTACTCGATAAGCTGATCTACGAGCTCCTGCCTGGGGTCTTCTATCTCGTCGCTGTCGCCGAATTCAAGCGGCAGCAGCATACGTGATTTAATGTAGAGCAGCGTTGCCGCCATCACATAGAAATCCGAAAGTTCATCAAGCTCAAGCTCACCCGAAAATCCAAGATAGTCCATGTACTGTTCCGTGATCTGGGAGATCGGTATGTCGTAAAGATTCACACGGTTCTGCTTTATCAAAAAAAGCAAAAGGTCGAGCGGCCCTTCAAATTCCTTTAGCTTAAACTGATAACAGGCCTTTCGCTCTTGCGTATTCAGAAGCAGAGATGTATCCATACATCTCAACTATAGCACAACGGCCTCCCCGTTTCCAGCCGCTTTAATGCCCTACATCTTCCCGACAAGTTTGTCTGTGCGCCACCATACCAGTTTTACCTCGTAATTTGTAGCCAAAAGCGCGGAAAGTATGCCTTCGTCCGACACATCAAAGGTGAAGTACATCAATTCATCGCCGCTGACGTTTACCATGCCGCGCCGTTGTTCGTCCGAGCCGTCCGTGGCCAGGAGCAGAATTGAGAAGCCTGTCTCTACCGGATAATAAAAAAATACATACCCTCCGTTTATTGCGGCAAACATTGAGTACAAAAGATTTTCGGTTACCTTCCGGTTGTTTACGGTCGAGGATGTCTCAAAGAACGGAATATCAACATTTCCTGAAAAAGATGTATCGCCGGCGTTTATCATCCATAGGCATGAACGGTCGGTCTCGCGCCCGGATACTGTTTTTGTTGATTCATCCAGTATTTCGCGGTAATAATCTATTTTTAAATATATTTTTCGCTCGTCAGGGGCTACACTGATGCTGTCCAGAGACGGCGTAAGCCCGAATCTGTCAGGCGGTATTGGCAGTGTATCGTTGGAAAATAGGATGTCGTAAATTTGGTAGCCTGTTTTATCGTACCAAAAGACGCGCTGACCGGCGGGCAGCCGGCAGATCACAACAAGATCGTCGTCCGCCGACGTAAAAATATTTTCGATGCGCGGGAAAGGCGTGCCGCCCCTGCCCTCCTGCCCCAGGTAGTCAATAAATTTTCCATCGGCGTCAAAATGAAGTACGAGGCGGTCAAGTATGACCTTATGCTTCACATCGAAACCGTGCCGCTCCGGGCTAAACCTGTCTTCGGCAAAAATATGTTTTTCTGAATTAACGGCAATGGCGCCGGGCTCCTGCAACGGCCATTTGCAGGCCCAGCGGGTTATCGCCGTACCTTCCGTCTTTTCGCTTAACGTCATGGGCGGCGGGTTTGTTTCGTCGTTGTAAATTAAAAACAGCAGGTCGCCGTAAGAATTATAACGGGCTATCTTTTGACCATTTCCGTTTGATATATAAAAAAAGCCGTCCCGCATTTTTAACGCCGTCTTTCGTATGCTTCGCTCCCCTTCCAGGTTAAACATATCAAGTTCATCTTCAAGACGCCCGATGTCGAAAGTGAACATATTTTCGCGCTCGATGGAAATATTTTTGCTTTCCGTGCAAGACAAAAAAAGAAATACACAAAATACAAGCGCTGTCCGGCAGGCGTGAATCTTCATCTGTCATTTTCTCCTGAACACGCTGTAATTTATATTTGGAAAAATATTGTTGCGGCGCTCAATATCAGTCAAAAATCTTGTACTTAAATAACTGCTGCCCAGCGCTTCGTATATCGTGGTAAAATTCTTTAAATGGGACTCAAGCTCGTTCTTTGCGTAATTTTTCCATTTGGGCAGAGAAATATTGTTTTGGGCCGACAGTAAACGCTGCCAATCGGAACTTAACGCGAGCAGTATCTCGCGCGCCGCCTGGTTAAGGGCGCGTTCTTTGATTCCCGTCTCGTTTCTAAAACGTTCCGCCAATTCGGCCATGCGCTCGGCCGCATGAAAAAGGTGGCGGTAAAAACTGTCGTTTGAAGCGTCAATCCAGGACTCGGCATAACCGTTAAACCCGGAAGAGGAGTATTCCGGCCTGATAATCTGAAATGAGGCTTCCGCCTGACTGCTCAGATACTCCGAAGGCGTCATGAACTTAATTTCATTCTTTTGACACCCCTCGCGGAAAACTGTTTCCAGAAATATGGGCCCCTCGTGCCAGAACCGCCCCAAAAAGTCCGCGTTCCACGCGCAGATGTTGACCGCGTCGCCGTCCATACTTTTCCTCATCAATTCGGAGGCGCGGTTGAGCGCCGAAATGCGCCTTTCAAGGAACACCCCCGCGTATTTTCGGGCCTTTTCCGCCGCAAGCGCCGGGTCGTAAAGACGGCGTGGCCCTTCGCTGTCCCCTATCGAAAAATATTTATAGCCTGTAGAAAGCCTTATGCCATCCTCACCCAAAAAGAGTTTTATCCTTTCAAGCGGAAGATCGTCAGCCGCGTCGTGAAAAAAGTCACGGAAAGTACTCTCGACAGGGAGGCCCCGATCCCTGTCCATTATGTCGCGGTACGCGTAAAAGTCCTTTACCAGCAGGTTGACGCCGCGCTTTGTTTTCAGCGGAAAAAAACAGCCGTACTTTGGAGGCGGATTTGCCAAAAGCGCGCTGTGTGTGTCTATCACCGTATAACGAAAATTATAAATATTCAGGTACGCGCTGAGTTTAGGGTGGTAGCCCAGCTCCGGCAGCCAGAGTCCTTCCGGTTTTGTTTTGAAAAACTTTTTGTACGAGGCAAGCGCCGTTTCAATTTGGGCGCGTATAACTTCAAAGTGGTCCATGTAGAACGGCAAAAAACAGTTTGTCGCGGTCGAGGCAAGCAGCTCAATTCTGCCCTTCTTTTGATAGCGTGAAAGTACGCGCGGAATATTTTTGTCATAACGTTCAGTAAAGCTAACCCGCTTTTCTATCGCGTTGTCGTAATAGTACTTTGCAAGATTATGCATAGCAGGGTCATTCTTTGTGCGTTCAAGTTCTTCCGCGCCGAAAGCGATTTGCCGGTCAACATAATCAAGGTAATGGTTGATCGAAAGTTCATCCGTTAAAAGGTGGCAAAGAACCGGGGAAATGGCGAGCCCCAGCCTGAACGGGATCTTGCCGGCTTCCAGGCGGTCAAACATTTCCAGCAGCGGGAGCAGTGTTTCTGAAACTGTCGCGAAAAAAGGAAGCTCTTCGAATGAAAAATCCGCGCTATAGTTGCGCGCGAACGGAAGATGCGCGTTCAATACGATCGCGATAACATTCCTATCCGTCATCTGGCACTAAAAGTCGAACCATTTTGCGGAGAAATGGAAATTCGTTCACTGCTTCTTAAAATCTCTAAATCATCAATGCCCGACATACCAAGCAGTGTGCTTTCATCACGAACGGGCACGGCCCTTTCTGGAATTTCCAGAATCCTGGGCAGCCTGAACGGGCTGGTGACGGCAAGCACGGTATCCTCTCCCGAACTATAGGCAGCGCAAAGCGCGACATTGAAAGGCGTGGTACCTTCCGTAGAGTCCCCCGTCACATTGCATATTCTTCTGCAAGGGCCGTCCGGCGGAAAATGAATATACCATTCCGAATCGGAGTGATTTACCGGAATGGTAAACAGTGAGCTTATCTTACTGCCCATTTTACATTTATCCAGACTTACGCGCAAAAAGTATCCCCGGAATCCGGGCGATCGTTCATAGGCCTTTCTGTCCGCTTCACGAATCTCCCAGAAGACAAAAACCCACAACGGATCGCGCACGATCGCGTCAATTTGCGTAATGTTGTAGTGTTTAGGCAGTTCAACCGGCTCAGGGACAGGCGGAATATTTTCATCATCGACAAAATCCGTTTCAAGTTGGTTAGACGCCGGTTTTTCCTCCTGAAAGAGCGTAAGACAGGGCGCGTTGTCCAGAAGTTCTTCGATAATAAAAGGTCGTTCCAAATCCTGCGGAATATAGATTTCGAAATGAACGGCCAAATCTTTCAGTTCTTGCGTAGAAAGTCTCTCAAGATAAGGCAACCCAAAATTAACGCTCGACGGCATACTCTTATCATGTATATTTGACCGTCAACTGTCAATATACGGGTACAACCCTATAGGCGTTTACATATACAAAGGGGGGCGCTATTTCCATGCCGCTCACGGCACACAGGGGCCTTCCTGTCGCGCCCCCCTACGGTCGCACTACGTTGCGCCCTACCCCCCACATCGCCACCCCGCCAGCTACTCATCAAAGGGATATTCTAAATCGTCCACAGATTACGCGGATTACACGGATTAACCCTTCACCCTTCACCCTTCACTAATCACTCATCACCCTTCACTCTTCACTCTTCACTCTTCACTCTTCACTCTTCACTCTTCACTAAGCTCTAAGCTCTAAGCTCTAAGCACTCTTCACTAATCACTAATCACTAATCACTAATCACTGCCGCCCCCAGGCTTAGGGGGGGATCGCCCCCAGGCTTAGGGGGGGATCGCCCCCAGGCTTAGGGGGGCATCGCACCCAGGCTTAGGCTGGAATTGACCCCTTGCTTTGGGGGGCTAGGCGCGGAGGGTAAGTGGGGCAGGGCGCCGGGGGTGGGGGGGGGGGGGCCCACCGTTTGGGCGCCTGTGGGGGGGCGCGACAGGAAGGCCCCTGTGTGCCGTGAGCGGCATGGAAATAGCGCCCCCCTTTGTATTAAGAATCATTGTGAACATAGCTAATTACAGGGACAACAACTGACGTACCCGCGGACTTTAAAGCCTCTGGGGGTACGCTACCGCGGAGCGGACTTTAAACCCGCTGGCGGGCTTC
>JAITAE010000145.1 GCA_031284295.1 Spirochaetaceae bacterium | reverse complement strand
CGTAAGCGTAACAAAGGTTATGACATTCAAAAATTGTTTTCATTGTCTAATTATTCATTTTCCGCCCCTGATTTTCAATCCGGGGCCCGGCGGGGTTTTACATACGCGGCTGGATTCGGCGCCATCCGTGCAATTTACCAGGTCTTCAATGATTCTTAATATGAGGGGGGCGCTATTTCCATGCTGCTCGCGGCACGGAGACCTGCTGCCCCCGGTAAGCGGGCTGTCAGGCCGGATTCATCCCACCCCCTACCCATGAAAGCCGGTATAACCGCTTCATATTATACCCAAGACACACCAACTCCCATTCCGCGTTTACCTCTTCTAATCCTCTCAACAGAAATTGCCGAAATACCATCGACTGCTTAACTGTATAAGGGAGAATAGACGGGGTGTTAGACCCATATGCACTAATTTAATTGGCATTGCACATCTGGTACCGTATTCCTCGCTTTCGTTTTTCACATTCAAGACGTTTCGCTATCTGCTCGTAATCTTCAAGTATCCGCAGCCCCAGATTAGCCCTCGATACCCCAGATTAGCCCTCGATACCCCAGATTAGCCCTCGATACCCCAGATTAGCCCTCAATACCCCAGATTAGCCCTCAATACCAAATTAACGAACGCCGTTTCACGCCATATACTGCGGCTGGTATTCGATCGGGTTACAGGTGGAAAAAGAAGCCTTCGCTATGAAGGCTTCGATTAACAAAGCTACCATTATCTTGCCGTTCAACCACGCCCGCGATGCGGCCGGATTTTTCTTCGGCAAATCGCCGAAGTCGAGGATGGATTTCAGCCTCTTGAAATGTATCTCAACCTACCCCGTGGCGGGTATAATTTTACTTTTTGTGTTGATTTTCTGGGAAAAACTATATAATATAATGCATAGAATATTGAAAATATTTGGAGGTTATTATGACTAACGAAAAAATGTGGCGTTTGAATGAAATATTTCTTGCGCCTTATATGCAGTTGGCAACAACACTTATAGGGAAATCCCGCGAAGGCGGCGGCAATATGTTCCGCCACCAGCTTGATACAATGACGATACTTATCGATTACGGCTACATAGAACCGGTGCTGCTCAAATCGTCTATAGTGCATGACCTGATCGAGGATGTGCCCGACTTCAACCGTAACCAGCTTCTTTCGGTTGATTATGACAGCCCGGCAGTTTACGAATTGGTTATGGAAGTAAGCCGTAATGAAGGCGAGTCGAAGGCCGACTTTCTGACGCGAATACTCGATCGGGGATCGCACAACGCAAGGCTGCTTAAATCGGCGGACAGAATTTCCAACATGATTTCGCTGGGTTTTGTAAACAAACCGGAATTCGTTGCCCGCTATACCGAAGAAACCGCACGTTATGTTTTCCCGATTGCGGAGTCTGTAGACAAGAATATGCTTATTGAACTTCACTGTCTGGTAGAATCCCGCAGGAAAGCGTTTGCAATGTACAAGATTTGTGAACAAGAGTCGTGTACCGTAGAAACAAAGGACGAACCCAGTCTATACTCCGCGTGAGTATCATTCGTGATTTTGATTTAAAATTTTTTGTACTTTCGCAGCCGCATACCCTATTGTCTGCGCCCCCAAGCCCTTGCCGGTTATTTTTAACACAGTCTGCTTTACCGCGAAAAATTGACAGCGAAAATTGACGCCTCAGCGCGGACGCGCCAATTTTTCCGTCTGCTTAATCAGCGCGGCCATATCCCTGGGGTACGGCGCTTCCAGCAACAAGTCCGCCCGGTTACGGGCGGGTAGTCTTAGTTTTGCGGCGTGCAGGGCGAGCCGCTCAATTAACGGGCGTTCACTGAAGGTATCGCCGCGCCAATTCCTTTTTATTGACGAAAGGAAAAGCGGATTTTCCCTGCCGTACAGCGAATCGCAGATTATCGGCAGCCCCAGACTCGCAAGGTGTACCCTGATCTGATGCGTCCTGCCGCTTTCAGGTTCGGCTTCAATGACGGAAATGCCGCCGGCGTGGTAAAGCAGCCTAAAACGTGTAAGCGATTTTTTCCCGCAGTATCTGTCGATAATGGTTCTATGCATCTTGTCGCCGTTCACCACAAGCGGCGCGGCGCATTCGGTCTCCGTCCATTGCGGAACGCCGTGGACCGCGGCCATATAGGTTTTGTGTACGGCCCTTGTTTCAAACGCGATAGACAGGCGGCGGTGGGCGGCGGCGGTTTTCGCGAAAACAACGATACCGGATGTACCTGAGTCTATGCGGTGAACGGTAAACAGCCGCCTGCCGCTCACTTCGCTCAGCAGCGTATCAAGGCGTCGTTTGGAAAAGTTCCAGCGATCGGCGCAGACAGCTATGCCTGAACTTTTATTCACCGCTATTATATCGTTGTCCTCGTAGATTATGGAAAAAAACCTTGTTTTCAACGCATCCTCACAAACCTCTATATATTTTTTATGAAAATGCCGACACTGTAACAACGGCATATATCTTTACAACTCTAACAGATTAGCCGAAAATAAAAAGCCTTAAAGGATCACTCTTGCAGTGCGCTTATTGAAGGGGAAAATTATGAGATGGAGTAATTTGCGTTTTATTTATTTGGCAGCCGCTCTTGCCGTGCTGCTGGCGGTACCGGCTATAACCGCCCAGGCAGGCGGAAAAAAAGAACAAAACAACTCAGAAGTCGTTGTACAGCGGGTCGATAACAACAGCCTGATACGGCTGCGTATCTACATTGACGGAAAAGTGGCAGGTATGCTAAAAGTCGGAGAGACATCGACCTATAAAGTTCGCAACGGCCCTCATACTATCCGCGCCGCGTTTGAGGACTATCAGGCACGAAGTACAGAAGTTGCCACGTTTACCGCCAATAATTCAAGGCTGCTGTTTACCGTTACCGATGAATCAATTGTTGCGGTAGGGCAGGAGACCATGGAGAAAAGAATCACCGACGCCATGGCCAATTCCGGTATGGAAATTGAAATATCAGTCCGCAACTCATTTGACCGCGCCACTCAGAGTTTGAAAAAGAAACAAAAAATCGCCGTCATCAACGTTGACTCGGACGACATCAGAGAAGCGGACTATATACTGGAGGAGCTTACATACTTAACAGTACATTCCCCAAAAAAGTTTGAAGTTATCGACCGCCGCGCTGTTGATGCTTTCAGGGCGAGCAACGGCATCGGCATACCCTCATACAACAACGAT
The DNA here is from genome assembly GCA_031284295.1 of Spirochaetaceae bacterium. GTDB lineage: Bacteria > Spirochaetota > Spirochaetia > Treponematales > Breznakiellaceae > JAIRMY01. Next base: position 1,388 of record JAITAE010000145.1, on the reverse strand, counting down.
TATATACTTATGCTTATTGGCCAACTGATTGGCGCGGAGATAATTTTAACCGGCAGGCTGGATGGTGCGGGTGAATTGCGCCGCCTCCGTGTAAAGGCGCTTGATGTTAAAACAGGACGCTTGCTGGGAAATTCAAGCGAGCCTGTATAATTCTGTAAAACCGGTTTCAACGCCGCATTTTGAAAGCTGTTTGTATTTTTACACGTACCTGTAATCACGGTAATCAAGACCGGAGCAGGTACGCAAACAGCGGCGGCCCCACCGACTATCAAATTCAAGAAAAATTCTTTATTCTTTATTTTGAGTGCCGAAAATAATTAAAGGCAGGTGTTGCGGCGGCGGCCTTTGGGCTGCCGCTCATACGGGCGTAAGAACGCGCGGCGGTATGCGGGCGCGGACAAACAGGTATATTTTGGAGTTAATCATGGCGCAGAAAAATGGATTATCGGCCTATAGGCAGACAAGGATAAAGACAGCGAGCCAGGGACAGCTCATCATAATGCTCTATGACGGCGGGATCAGCAGTCTGGACCGTGCGCTGGAGCTGCTCAACCGCAAGCCGGGTTTAAAAAAGAACCCGTCAGCTATTGAAGAGACTGGCAAGGCCATACTCAAAGCTCAGGAAATAATAACTGAATTGATGGTTTCCCTTGATTTTGAGCGGGGCGGCGAGATAGCCGGGAATCTCTTTGCTCTGTATACATGGTTCAACAAGGAATTGCTGGAAGCTCATGTAAAATCGGACGCGGCCCGTATCCTGGTGGTAAGAAATTGGCTGGACCTTATGCGCGCGTCGTGGGTGGAGGCTGCCGCAAACCATTCGGCAAACGAAAAACCGGAGTCTACCGCCGGTATCAATATAGCGGGCTGATCCCTTATGGCTGCCGGCGCTACCTCAAACCCTTCATCCGCAGCGGCTAAGTTTTCCGAAAACGAAATTAAAAATCGCGTGTCCGTTTTGAAACGTTTCAAAGAACTTTTGATCGAACAGCGGCAGCGCCTGCACAGTTACATTGAAATCCTTGACAAGCAAAAGGACATTATCGGGAAGGGCAAGACGGAAGACCTTCTGGCGCACGTTGAGTTGGAAGAAAATGTCGTAGCGGGCATTGCCGCGCTCCAAAAGTCCATAGAGCCCCTGCGTTCCATCTATGAGCTTGCCGCCGCGGGGGGCGGCGATAATGGGGCCGGGGTGCTGGAACTCAACATAACTTTGGAAAAGCTAAAAACCGAAGCGGCGCGGAGGGCGGATGATAACAAGGTCTTGCTGCAAAAACGTATGGCGCTGCTGCGGGACGAAATAAAGAATTTACGAAGCAACCCTTACGCAAAACGCAAATCCATCTATACAGACAACCAGAGCGCTACCTTATTCGACATCTCAGGCT
>JAITAE010000139.1 GCA_031284295.1 Spirochaetaceae bacterium | reverse complement strand
TCGTTTTGCGGCGTTGCCGGATTAAAGCCCACTTGGGGCGCGGTTTCCCGTTACGGGCTGGTGGCCTACGCATCGAGTCTGGATACGGTGGGTATACTTGCCGGAAGTATCGGGATGACACGGGCCGTTTTCGACTGCGTTAAAGGCGCGGACCCGCTCGACCAGACAAGCCGCGATGCTCCGTCCGCGTCCGGCGCCGCGAACGGAGCAGTCATCGGCGTACTGTCCCCCGCCGCAATCGCGCGCGCGATTGCGGCTGATTTTCCGGACGAGGTGGCAAAAGCCGCCGTGTTGGAACGCGAAGTTGAAAAATCTTTTGATTTGGCGAAAGAAAATTTGAAAAAACTGGGCTACAAACTGATAGAAGTCGAAGTTACCAGCCTGAAGTACGGGGTTCCGGCCTATTACACGATAGCTACGGCGGAGGCAAGCGCTAATCTGGCGCGTTTTGACGGTATCCGCTACGGGAAAAGACCGGATTGGGCTGAAAATCCTGACGAATTGATCGATAAATCACGCGATGAGGGCTTTGGAAGCGAGGTAAAACTGCGTATTCTGCTGGGAACCTTCGTACTGCGTTCCGGTTTTCAGGATAGGTACTACCTGCGCGCCCAGCGGATACGCGCCGGTATAAGGCGCAATTTTGAAAAGTACCTCGGCTCATTCGATGAAGCCGGCGGCGTAACCGGCGCCGCCGGTTACGGAGGCGGAAATTGCGCGGCAATTCTTATGCCGGTGTTCCCGACCCGCGCCTTTGGACGCGGCGGCGGGGACGCGCTCTCGCCGTTTGCCCAAAAAGCCGCCGACCTGTACACTTGTTGCGCGAATCTCGCGGGTCTCCCCGCGCTCGCCTTCCCAGTGTCCGTGGAAGGCGGACTTCCCACCGGCGTTCAGCTTTTGGGGCGGCCATTCGGTGAAGAAACGCTGTTTTCCATCGCGGAAAAGTACGAAGCGGCGCACCCGTTTCCACATCCGCCCGGCTTCAAACAGTTCTGGAGCTGGGATTAAGGGGGGAAATCATGTATCAGACATTTATAGGGCTGGAAGTTCACATCCATCTTTTAACTAAAACAAAAGTATTTTGCGGCTGCCGTTCCGCGTTTGGCGATGAGCCTAATACCAACATCTGCCCCGTCTGCATGGGTTACCCCGGCGTGATGCCGGCGCTGAACATCGAGGCTATGCGTATGGGCTGCCTCGTGGCGCGCGCGCTGAATTGCCGCATCCCCGAAAAAACATGGTTCGAGCGCAAGCAGTATTTTTACCCAGATATGCCCAAGAATTATCAGATTTCACAGTTCGCGTCCCCGTTGGGACAGGAAGGCAGCGTTGAAATTGAGTGGGGAGGCGTTAAAAAGCGGGTGCGTATCCGCGAATGTCATCTTGAGGAGGATGCCGGCAAGATGATTCATACGGGCACGGTCTCGCTTCTGGACTACAACCGCGCCGGTATGTCCCTGCTGGAAATTGTTACCGAACCGGATATGGAATCGGGCGAGGAGGCCGAGCTTTTCGTTCAACAGTTACGCCGCGCCGTGCGCTATCTTGGCGTTTGCGATGGCAACATGGAAGAAGGCTCCCTCCGCGCCGATGCCAACATATCGCTGAACCTTGCCGGAAAAGGACTCGGTAAAAAAGTTGAAATCAAAAACTTGAACTCGTCCCGTTTCATAAAACTTGGGCTCAATTACGAGATAAAGCGGCAGGCGGCGTTGCTGGACGCTGGGAAAACCATCGTCCAGGAGACGCGTCTGTGGAACGAAAACCGGGACGAGACAGCTCCAATGCGTACAAAAGAGAACGCTCAGGACTACCGCTACTTTCCTGAGCCGGATTTACCGGTTTTCACGCCCGATGAGGCTTTCTTAAAATCGGTTGATGCGGGGCTTGTCGAACTGCCGCTGCCCCGCGCAAGGCGCGTCATGGGGGATTACGGCCTTAACGTGGAGCAGGCTTTCCTCGTTTGTGAGGAAAAAGCTCTGGCCGATTACTACGAAAACGCGGTAGACGCGGCCTGTAAGCTGGGTTTGGAGAAAAAAGACGCGGCCCTACGCATCGCCAACAGACTTTTATCGGATGTAAAGCATATTTTAAGCCGCGACAAGATAGATACAGCCAATATAGGCTCGATAAAGTTGACGCCGCGCCGCCTCGCGGAGCTTACCGTGTTTGTCGCCGGTGGAAAAATCTCGAACAAGAACGCAAAACAGGCTCTCGAAGCCGTTTTTGCCGAAGACAAGGATCCGGCGGCGCTGATAAAAGAGCGCGGTTGGGAGCAGATAAACGATCCGTCCGTCATTTCCGAAGCCGTAAAACAGGTTTGGGCGGCGGAAACGGAAACTGTCGCAAGCGCCCGCGCCGCGCTTGAGGCAGGCAATCAAAAAAAGCTGAAATCGCTGACGGCCTATCTGGTTGGCAAGGCGCTTGCGGCCACCGGCGGGCGCGCCTCTCCTGAAATCGCAGGTCAGCAGGTTGAAGAGCTGTTGCGCGCCGAGAGCTGAGCGGCAAGCCGCGGAGGGATAGTGGGCCTGGACATCTATACGTTTATATTTTCGCCGTGGTTTTGGCTCTGCCTTACAATACTGTTTACGGTAATCGAAGTGTTATGCTCGTTCACCCTTGTAACGGTATGGTTTGCCGTCTCATCTTTAATAATGATATTTGTGCCTGTATTGACAAAATCTTTATCTGTTAATATACGTTTTGGACTCCATATAGGGATATTCTTTGTTATCGCCATAGTTTTGCTGCTTTTTACGCGCCCGCTGGCAGTAAAAAAACTGCGTATAGGCGTGGAAAAAACAAATGT
>JAITAE010000061.1 GCA_031284295.1 Spirochaetaceae bacterium | reverse complement strand
GCGATGTCGTGTTTGAGGCGTCGGGAAACCCCCGCGTGTATCCCGATTTCTTCCGGTGCGCCAAAAAAGGAGGCCGCGCCGTGCTTGTGGGGATGATGAACGGGACGGTTCCCATCGACATCGCGTTCCTACAGGGACAGGGCATCGGCATCGAAACCATCTTCCGCTACACCAACTGCTTCGACCGCGCGATAGCGCTGGTAAGCGCGGGCAAGATCGACATCAAACGCTTTATCAGCAAGACATTCGCGTTCGAGGACTCCATCGCCGCCTACGAATACGCCGCCACCGGACACCCCGACGTCGTGAAAGTCATGATAGAACGTAAATAGAACGGTAACATGAGCGGGGCTTGAGCGAAGCTTCCCGCGTTTTCCCCGACAAGTAAGCCTACACGGAAGAAGGGGGAGCGCCGTCATCTAAAAGAACCACGAAATCGCTCGTGCGCCGTCTTTTCCGCCGCTGCTCCCCCTCGCTCCGTAGTCCTCACTCCGGGGCTTACGCCCCTTCGTTCCGGTCTACTCCGCTACCCCCGCTTCTCTTCCTTCCGGCGGGCGTATTATAGCGCTTCTCCTGGTAAAACACCGCTATGCGGGGGCGTTGGGGGAAAGGCAGTTCCAAAGGCGCAGCCTTTGGCCCGGAAGGAGCGAATGTCACGGCAGTCAAAGCCTCCACCATCCACCGCAGAGGGGGTAGCGGAAGACCCGCGCGGCAAGGCTTTGGAGCGAAGGGGGCGGCAACTTATGTTGCAGTGACTTCCCCCTCCTTATACTTTTCTAAATAGAAACACTATACCGTGAACTTAGTTTTGGCGCCGGTCTGGAAGCGGCTCAATCGTCCATATAGGTTTCGTAAAACGAAGTATCAAAGCCGCCGGAACGAAAGACCGGGTGCGCTATGGTGCGGCGTTGTTTCTGCTGATTCGTCTTTACGCCGTCTATCACCAGTTCCGACAGGGTCCTGTCCATGCGGGCCAGCGCGGCGTTCCTGTTTTCGGCGTGAACTATCAGTTTGGCAACCATCGAATCGTAGTACGGCGGCACGTCCGCACTGTGATACAAAAACGAATCGAAACGGACGCCCGGACCGCCCGGAGTTTCCAGCCGCGTGATTTTTCCCGGACTTAGCGCGTTGATACGACATTCTATCGCGTGTCCCCGGACAGGCATACGGCCGCCTTCAAGCTCCAGCCGGTTTTCAGTGCAGGCGAGCGTCTGCTGACGGACAATATCAACGCCGGTAAGCATTTCGCTTACCGGATGTTCAACCTGAATGCGGGCGTTTACCTCCATGAAGTAGAATCCTTCGCTTTCAACAAGAAATTCTATCGTGCCGGCGCCCGAATACTTCAATTCGCTGAACATTTTTGAGGCCCCTGCTGCCATTTTTGCCCGTATCGAGTCGTTTATCGCGGGGGACGGGCTTTCCTCTATCAACTTTTGATGATTTTGCTGCACGGTACAGTCCCGTTCACCCAGTATCGCGACCTTACCCCGGCCATCAGACAGAATCTGGAGCTCAACATGGCGCGGTTTTTCAACATAGCGCTCGATAAATACCCTGTTGTCGGCAAAATTCGCCTCCGCCTCGCGGATACAGAGCCGCAGATTTACGGAAAGTTCCTCCATAGAGCGGACTATGCGCATACCTTTGCCGCCTCCTCCAGCCGCTGCCTTTATTATTACGGGAAGGCCCAACGCTTTAACGGCTTCTTTCGCGGCTTGCTCGTCACCGACGGCTTCCTCCGTGCCGGGCGTTACGGGAAGGCCAAAACGCAGGGCCTCCGCCCGCGCCGCCACCTTGTCCCCCAGCAGTTCGATCAGGCAGGGGTCGGGGCCTATGAAGCGGAGGCCGGACTTGTTGACGAGCCGGGCAAAGCAGGCGTTTTCCGACAGAAAGCCGACGCCGGGATGTATCGCCTCGCAGCCCTGACGAAGCGCCGCCATGATAATGTTTTCGGGAACAAGGTAACTCTTTGCGGCGGGCGGCGGGCCTATGCAGACGGCCTTGTCCGCAAGCCTTACGTGAAGGCTGCCCGCATCCGCCGTGGAATAGACCGCGACGGTTTCTATGCCCATCTCGCGGCAGCTTCGGATTATGCGAACAGCAATCTCCCCCCGATTCGCTATCAAAAGGCGTTTTATCAACGGATACCTTTGAGTCTTTTGACCTCAAACAGCGCCTGACCGTATTCAACCATATCGCCGTTCGACACTTTTACCGCCACAACCTCGCAGTCGAATTCCGCTTCCAGCTTGTTCATCATCTTCATGGCCTCAAGCACGCAGAGTATCTGCCCCGCGCTCACTATTGTACCGGCTTTTACAAAAGGCGGCGCGTCCGGCCCGGAAGATGCGTAGAATACCCCGACAATGGGACTCCTGACATACTCCGCACCGTCAGACTCGCCTGAGGAGGCCGCCGCTTTCACCGTCCTGTCAGCAGGTATCGTAAGGTGAACAGCAGGCGCGCTTTCGGTATGATAGGGCTTTTGCTCAAGAGCCCGCGTTCCGTCGGACCCGGGCGCGGCTACACTCCTCCGCAGGATAAGACGGGTACCACCATCATTAAAATCAAGTTCTGTCATGGAACTTGCGTTAAATTTATCTATCAACTCAAAAATTATTTTTTGGTCCATCTAACTATACTCCGGAAAAATTATACTGACTGGGCTGTTTTTAAGCCACAAATGGGTTGTAGACAACGCCCGTATCGTACACGTCGACACACTCCGCTTTCTTTAATTTCCGGACGGCAAGGTAGGTTGCGGGTGTCATCAGTACCTCGATGAGGCATTTAAGGATGTAGTTTGTTACAACAAGTGAAAGAAAGAGTTCCCAGCCGAATACGCCGGCAAGGCTCGCTATAAAAACAAAGATAAGGCTGTCCAGCAATTCTCCAAGCAGCGTACTGCTTATCGTGCGGACAAAGAGGAGTTTGCCCTTCATTACGATTTTCAGTCTGGAAAGCAGCACGGAGTTTGAGAATTCTCCGGCAAAATAACCGGCAAGGCTCGCAAGCGCTATGCCTCCGCTGCTCATACCGCCCAGGATCGCGTCATAGGCGGCGCTGCCGGCATAAGTTTCCCACGCAGTATCGGCGGGTAGGACGCGAAGCAGCAGGAATACCAGGGAACTTACCGCCAGCGCGCAAAAACCGGTCCAGATTACCCGTCTTGAAGCCTTAAAGCCGTACACCTCCGTCAGAATATCGCCAAACACATAGGAAAGCGGAAAGAGCAGCGTGCCGCCGTCAAAGGCGAGCGGCAGGCCAAAGATGGAAAACCCCAAATCAACAATCTTCGCCGATGACGCCACGTTGCTTAAAATAAGCGTCATCACGAAGAAAGCCATTATCAGATCCAAATAGCGGAAATTACGAGATTGTCCACCGTTCATCGTCAAGCCCTATGCCCATTTTATGAAGCGGGAACGGTAGGGGTGTATCAGCGCGGGATGTTTCGGCAGTATCCGTACCGTGTGTCCCTGCATACCGGTATCCGTACATTCGATCCGCACCTGGTAGCGGTAACCGTTGCCTTCCTTGCCGGCGCTCTTCATCTCGCAGCGTCGGGCGTCATCAATGTTATTCTGGCTCGATACCGCTCCGAAGTAAAGTTCAACCAGCACTTCTTCCGGGCTAAGCTCGCCCAGCTCGATGTAGGTACTTACCGTTATAAAGTCGCCGCGCTGCATTACGGGTTTTGCGTTGGATGTAATATTCCCCAGCTTGATTTTTGCCCACGAATCGCCGAGTTTCGCGAAGTAGGCGGCAAGCGCTTTCGATTCGGAATAATCCGTCTTTATGATCCGCTGATGGTTCCTGAGCGCCGGGAAGTAAAACTTGTTAGAGTAATCCATCAGCATACGGTGACTGGACATGGACTGGCCTATCTCCCGCATAGTCGCCTTCATCATCTTTATCCATTCGCGGGGCAGACTGTCACGTCCGCGCTGATAGAACAGCGGGATGATATCCTGTTCCAGCAGATCGTACAGCGCCTTGCTCTCCACATCATCCTGTAGATTCTCGTCCGCGTAGTATTCGCCGTGCCCGATTGCCCAGCCAACATCGGGATTATACGCCTCGTCCCACCAGCCGTCCAGAATCGAGCAGTTTATCACGCCGTTCATCGCCGCTTTCATGCCGCTGGTGCCGCTTGCCTCCATCGGACGGCGTGGGGTGTTCAGCCACACGTCGCCGCCGGAAGTCAGGTAGTGGGCAACCGTCATATCGTAGTTTTCCACGAACACGATGTGGCTTGTAACGTCGTACTCTTTCGCGAAATGAACGATGCTTTTTATCAGTTCCTTGCCGGGGATGTCGTGAGGATGCGCCTTTCCGGCAAAAATAAGCTGAATTGGACGATCCGGATCACGGAGCAGCTTTAAAAGCCGTTCCGGGTCGCGGAGCAGCAGGTTGCCACGCTTGTAGGTGGCAAACCGGCGGGCAAAGCAGAGCGTCAGCGCGTACGGCGACAGGGCGTCCTCCGCCGTGCGTATCTGTCTTTCGTTTGCCCCGGAACGCCGGTAACGGTCTTTAAGCCTGTCGCGGACAAAGCGGACAAGCTGTTCCCGCCGCCGCTCGTGCGTACGCCAAAGCTCCTCATCGGAAATCCGGCTCATGCGGTCCCAAACGGAAATATCGGACGGTTTTTCCTCGAAACTGGGGCCAAAGTAGCGGTCAAGCAGGGTACTCATGCCGCTGGAAACCCACGTTTTGGGATGTACGCCGTTTGTAACGTGACCTATAGGCACTTCGTTTATCGGCAGTCCCGGCCAAAGCCCCTTCCACATCTCCCGCGAAACAACGCCGTGCAGGGCGGCCACGCCGTTAGCGTAAGCGGAAAATTTTAGCGCCAGGATCGTCATACAGAAAGTTTCGCTGTGATTGTCCGGGTTTTCCCGTCCAAGGCCTAGGAAGGTATCCCATGATATTCCAAGAATGCCGGCCCAGGGACGCATATATTTTTCAAGCAGGGCTATGTCAAAACGCTCATTGCCCGCCGGAACCGGCGTATGCGTGGTAAAGATGTTGGTGGGCCAAATCACCTCTTTTGCCTCGTTAAACGAAAGACCTTTTTCGGTTATAAGTTCGCGGAGCCGTTCCAGACTGAGGAATGCCGCGTGTCCCTCGTTCAGGTGCGTTACCGCAGGGTTGATCCCCATGGCCCTGAGGGCGCGATAGCCGCCTATCCCAAGCAAAATTTCCTGCTGTATGCGGGTTTCGCTGTCACCGCCGTACAGAGCCGATGTTACCATCCTGAAATCGGGTGGGTTCTCCTCTATATTGGTATCGAGCAGGTACAGGAAGTTGCGCCCTACACGCACTTCCCAAATCTGGGCCAGGGCCTGCCGTCCCGCCAGGTCAACGGCAATCGTGAGCGGCTTACCGCCTTTGTCAACTTTCCGCTCAACCGGCATGTTGTACCAGTCGTTTTCAGGATAGCTTTCCTGCTGAAATCCGTCGGCGTTGAGATACTGCTGAAAATATCCTTGCCGGTACAAGAGCCCTACGCCGGCAAGGGGCAGGCCAAGGTCGGACGAGGTTTTCATGTGGTCGCCGGAAAGTATGCCTAAACCACCGGAATATATTGGTAACGAAACATCCATCCCGTTTTCCTTCGAAAAATAGGCTACCACTGCACGGCGCTGTCCTTTATTCCAGGTATCGCGCTTCTTATACTTCAAAAACCGCTCGTAAACGGTGTTAAGGGCGGCAATAAAAGAATCGTCTTTGGCTATCTCCGCAAGTCTGGCCTGACTCACTTTTCCCAGTGTCTTAATAGGGCTTTGATGTGTTTCCATCCACACCTGATCGTCCAGTCTGATAAAAAGTTGTATCGCGTCATAGTTCCATGAAAGCCAAAGGTTACGCGCAATCTCTTCCAACGGCTTCAATGAAGCCGGCAATTTCGGTTTTACCGTGTATGTAGATATATTCATACTGGAATCCTATTTCATTACGCATTTTCCAGTCAACCCACACGCCCACAAGTGGGTTTATATACGCTGATAGATTCGTGAATCTTCCTGAATTTCACTTATCAACCGGTTAGAATGAGCCTCCACACGGCAAGTGCGCAAAATTTGCGTACAAATTTTGTGACGGGTGTTTTTGCGGCGGGGTATTAAACAAGATATTGCGAATGAGCGGCTTGTGAGAGAATCAATGAACCTCACGCCGCAGAGCGGCGGGGTATTAAACCCATATGCACTAACTTATATTTGACAAACTATCGGTTTAATGACATACTGTAAAAAAACACCGGAGGTTTGTATTATGCCGTCAATAGCCAAATTACTGCCGTTGCTCGGAAAGGATTACGAGCGGAAATGTATCGAACTCGGGATTATAAAGCGTGTGCGTGAAATCAAAACGCCCGCTGATTTAATGATGCTCTGTTTGTTTCATCTGCTCAACGGAGTGTCGCTTGTCGCGGTTAGCACGGTCGCTTTCGCCCTGAAAATAGGGAATTTCAGCGATGTAGCGTTTATGAAAAAAGAAAGCCAAATGCGGCGAACGGTTCAAACATATAAGCGCGGAGTTGTCGCGTGACGGGTTAATTTCATATCCGAAACCGGCTTATTTAGAAGG
>JAITAE010000038.1 GCA_031284295.1 Spirochaetaceae bacterium | reverse complement strand
AAAAAACAACGATTTACAGAAGCGGCCCAGGGCAAGCGCACTATGTAATATGTGTGATGCGGATTTTTAAAATTCGAACAGCCGGCCTTCCCGCAGGTAGAACAGGCAGGCCCGCGTTTTTTTCGTAAAAAGATTCTCCGCCGCGCGCGAATAGACGGCGAGCTGTTTGCGGTGTTTTTCGGGGTCGATAAGCCTGTCCGTTTTATAATCAACTATGTATATTTCGTTTTCAAACTCAAACAGCAGGTCCATTACGCCTGAAATATACGTTTTTTTGCCGCCCTCACGGTACAGCGACATAAAGGAAAATTCCGTTTTACGGAAGGATGAGCGCAGGCTTTTTTTCCCAATATCGCTTTCAAAAAATGCCGAAGCATACTGATTCGCAAGTTTTTCCGCCGCCGAATTCAGATGTCTCTCAAGCGCCGCGCCTCCGGTACTAAAACGTTCTTCGATCACACTATGTACCAGGATTCCGAACTCTACCGGCGTAAGCCCCAGCTTTTCAAAGAAGCCGTCGTCCCCGTCAAAGGTTGACGCCTCCCGTTCCGCGTAACCGGGCTTTTCTCCCAGGTGAGCGGCGGCGGATTCGGAGAGACGGCTTGCCGGCTTCCGCGTAATAAAAATTTCCGGTTTTTCGGTTTCCGCCGCGAGCGCATACTTTTCCGCGGCGGCGTCCGCGGCCTTCCGCATGGAAGTTGTTTTTTTACCGGCGCTCCCCGACCTCAAGGCCGCCTCACGAATTTCCGCCCGTGTCCTTGCTTCAATGTCTTCTTCGGAAAAAAGCTGAGCGTTTCCACCGCTTAAAACAGGCCCCAGCAGATCAAGAAAACTTTTTACGCCGGTATTCTTCGTGTTTTTTACACCGCTTATAACGAGCGTGTCTTCCGCCCGTGTCATGGCGACATACAAAAGACGGCGCAGTTCCGCCTCTTCCTTTTGCTTTTCCGTCTCGCGCGTCATGTCAAAAAAATAGTTCCCCGTATCCGCAACCGGAAAATTTTCAGGGGCTTTCAGGTTCAGAGATACGCCCCATTCGGAACTGTACGCCGCAAGGCCTGTGTTTTTTACGTTCTGCCCGTGAGAACCCGCGCCGTAAATGAATACAATCGGAAATTCCAGCCCCTTACTCTTGTGTATCGTCATGATTTTAACCCCCTCCCTCCTTTCAAGCGGCAGATCGAAATCGGACAGTTTTTCTTTTTTCCGCACAAGCCCGTCAAGGTAATCGACAAAAGCGGCAAGTGTTTTGCCGTTCGCGTCGTTGATGCGCGCCAATTCAAACAGGTAGTCGTATATATCGTTGTAAACCTGCGCCTCCCGCGACCAAAGCGTGTCGTAACGGTAGCCGTAGTCGTACCAAAGGCTCGTAACAAGTTCCGCCGAGCCTAAATTCCGTTCGCGTATTCCGCGCAGCAATTCGTAATACATACTCCCGGCCCTCCTGTACGGCGCGCGCTCCGCCTCGGGCAAATCGTTTTCGACGACGGGGTCGAACGGCAACCCTGAAAATTTGAGCATACAGACCGTCAGCGTTAAATCGCTTAAACGGGCAAACGGGGAACGAAGGACAGCCGCGTACGCGCTCTTGTCATTTGGGTAAACCAGCAAGCGCAAAAAATTGTACGTGTCGTTTGCCGGCGCGTCCGTAAAGAGTCCCGCGCAATTTTCTGAATTGTACGGTACGCCAAAGGCGCGTAACTGTTTTTCAAGGTTGTGCTGATGACTTACGCTTCGTTCCAGCACGGCAAAGTCACTATAAATACAGGCCCGGTTTTTGCCACTCTCCCTGTCCCGTACCTGATACGCGCCGTCCACCATGCGCCTTATTTTTTCCGCGACAAAGGCCGCCTCAACATCTTCAGCGCCGCATTCCGCATCGCGGCTCAAATTATTTTTGTCAAATAGGCATACCTGAACCTTTTCCGGACCGCCTGCGGACGGCGCGCCGTCTTCCGGCGTGCCAGAAGACGGCCAGGCAAGCGGCTCGTACTCCGCCTCAAAGTCCGGTACGTCATCGTTCTTTTCAGGAAAAACACGGCTGAATATTTCATTAAACACCTGTATAAGGCTGACGCTCGAACGGTAATTTATTTTTAACCTGATATTTTTTTCAATATCGCGCCCCAGCTTCCTGAATACCGACACGTCCGCGCCCCGGAAGCGGTATATGGACTGTTTTTGATCGCCCACAAAAAATATGCCGCCCTTGCCCGTCAAAAACAACAATTCACGCTGCAATTCATTGTTGTCCTGAAACTCGTCTATCATTACCGCCTTTATCTTTTCAGTGTAAATGTTCCGTATGTCAGCCTCGTTTTTTAGTATTGTCAGCGCAAGCTCCGCCACATCGTTAAACGTCATAATTCCAGATAAACGCTTCTGTTTGTTAAATTCCGTCTGGAATTTGTCAAGCAGCAAAAACACATCCCGCACCGTATCGAAATTCAGCGCCATCGCGGCTATCTTAACGATCTGCGGGTACACCTCATCCTTAAAATTTCCGTGAACCTCGCCTATCGTTTCCATGCCGCCCGTCTTTCCGACTTTTCGTAAACCGTTAATTCCGGCAAGCTCCGCGAGAAAGCGGTAAAGTGATTCCCGAACCGCGTTTTTTTGAGCGGACGAGTCCGGCGAATCGGACCGCCCCGTAAACAAGGCCTCAATTTCGGGCCGGCTGAGGTCCAATTCACCGTTAAACAGCGCGTAAAAGTTTTTATACGTTGCCGTCGTAACATTCTTAACGCCGGGCAGTTCTCTTTTTATAACTGCCGCCATTTCGTCAACACTGTCCGAATAGAGCCGCCATTTTTCGATCAGCTCGCGCCGTTGTTTCTGTATGTACCGGTCAAACGGAAGCGGGTTCGTCAGCGACCCGTATTCTGTTACGATTCCGGCGAAAAGACCCTGCGCAATATCGCGAATCTTATTGTCCGTGATCAGGGCCTTTATTCCGGGGCTGCCGCGGTTGTCCAAAACAAAGGAAAGCGCCGCCTCACTTGCCATGTCGTACACCGCGTCCGCGCCCGTGGTAAAATCACTTTTTACGCCGTAACGCGCGGAGGCGAGCGTGCAAATTTCGGCGCAGAAAGAATCGAGGGTCTGTATTCTGGCCTTGTGAAAATCCCTTATGGCGGCGCGCGCCGCATCGCCATCTTGACCTGACAGCAGCCTGTATATACGGCTGTACATCTCGTTTGTAGCCTTGTTTGTAAAGGTAAGCGTCAGAATCTCGTCAACCTTCAGACCTTTTTCAATTACAAGGTACGCAAAACGCGATGCCAGTACCTTTGTCTTGCCGGAACCTGCGCCTGCGCTCACCACGACGCTGGAAAGTGTTTTTACGGCTTCAAGCTGTTCCGCGTTTAAACCGTTCAGTATTTCATCAAGCGCCATAAAATTGTCCCCTTGTTTCGTTTAACGAAAATGTTGTGCGGCATATTTTTTTGTAAATGCAGTCCGCGCAGACCAAAAACTCAACGTCCTTTTTCCTGAAATCCAGCGCTTTTATTTTTTTATTGTAATCTTCAAGGTACGCTTCCAGCGTCTCCATCACGGGCTGGTAAGCGTCACGGCTCATTTTGCCGCCGTCCAGAATTATCTGTGCCTCGTGCCTTACGATGCTCAGAAATACAGCCTCTTCAACAGGCAAACCGTGGGCTTCTTCGTACAGCTTTATGTATACCGGAATCTGAAAATTTGTGAGTCTGCCGTCGTCCGTCAGCATACAATCTTTTTTTGCGGGCGCCTTGCCGACCTTATAATCGACGATGCACGGGCCGCCTTCCGCTGAAACCGATACCCTGTCAAGCCGCCCGTTCAGGATAAAGTCCGCGTACTCTACCGTTTTTTCCGCCTCCAGTTCCGATACAGAGTATCCTGAAAATTTTTTACACTCAGTTTCCAGCAATTCCGATATATGACGCTCAATGCCCCTTGTCATCGCGCTTATCAACGGTACGCAGAGCGGTCCGCGGAAGGCTCTGTATTCCGCCGCCGCCTGTTCCGTGTATATTTTTACCCAGGTCCTGTATTTTTCGATATTCCGCGCCTCAAATATTTTATCTTCAGTTTTTATGCGCTGGTACAGATTGTAAAGTATTGTATGAAAAAGAAGCCCTTTCGATATGTCGTCTAGCAGCAACGCCTCAAGCGATTCCTCCTCTATCTCAAAAATATTCTCAAAGAGCCAGAAAACCGCGCAGGTGTAAAAAGATTGCAAGCCGCTCGCCGAAACACGGAGTTTGTCGTCCCGGTATTTTTTTTCGCGGATCGCCTCGCGCAGCAGGGCGATCACGCCGGAATGTTCTTCCGCCGCGGCAAACGGCGCGTACACAAAGTTAAACGAAGATTCAATTAACGCCGAGTTCCAAAAATTAAAAGATTCTTTTTGCATCCGAAAAAGACGAGCAGGGAACGGATTAGCGGGGTCCGTCCACCAGGATTTTTCCTCGACATAGGCGTCCGGCCCGGCCCGGCCAGGCTCAGGCTTAACGCAGTCCCTGTTAAAAAGGCTGTGGGGCATAGTCCAGCCGGAAAAAGTAAACGAAGATGCGCTGTACCGGACATACTTACCGTCCGCAGGCCCCAAGCCTGCCCCGTAAGCGCGGAAAAATGCGGGGGACGCATCGTAATCGTCTTCGGTAAGGCCGAGTTTCTTTCGCTTGTCAGGGCGCAGGAACTTAAGGCCCCGGTAGACAACGGAGGCGCTTTTTTGATTGGCGTTCAGTACAAAATGCGCGGCAAACGGAGCGGCGGCCGCCACCCTGTACTGAAACACGTTTACGCCGCCCCCCTCACGTTCCGGCACATACTGTCTTTCATTCAGCAAATCATTATAAAAAGAAAGTACGCCGGAAATTTGTATGTCCGGAATCATGTCTTGTATCCGTATCAGCGACGATAATTCTTCGATACAGCGGGCCATCACATCGTAGCTTTCCGCGGAACAGGCGCTTTTCAGGAACAAACTCGCGCCCTCCCCGTCCTCCCAATCACCGCGAAAAACAAAATAGTACTTTCGTATATCTTCAAAACTTTTTGCGTTGACGATGTTGTATATTTTACGCTTTATGTCCCTGTAGTACGGGTGCAGTTCGGAATTTTCCATGCGTAGCGCTTCTTCCCATACATCTTTTAATACGCCGCCTTCACGGTACCCGGAAACGCAGTTATTTTCGATTCCGAAACGTATCAGGCGCTCATTTTTTTCACTCTCGCGCCACGGCAGGTGCTTATCAAGCAGCAGCGCCTTGAGCGACTGAAAAGAAAAGTTATTGTCCGCTACATCTTTTATATGCGAAAAGAAGCTGCCCGCGCCGTAGCGCGTCAGGGGTTTGCCGGAACGAATATGCAGCGGAACATCGTAAAGGGCGGCGTCCCGTTTTATGTAAGGCTCCAGCGTTTCAAGTTCCGGCACGCTTACCGCAATATCTTCGTAGGGAATTTTTTCCTGTTCGTACAGCCGCCTTATTTCAAGAATCGCGGCGCGAATTTCGGCGCGGCTCGAATCAAAAAGGGTCAACGGATTTATTTTCGCGTCTTCCCCTATCCTTACGGTATGAATGTTGGCAGAATCTAGCAGGCTTTCGTGTTCGGCAAAGTCCTCTATCAGTTCAGGATAAAAAATAAAGTATTCGTTTTCAGTTTCTTTGAAAGGCGGCCTTTCCCACGCGCTTTCAAACAGATTATGGCTTGCAAGAAAGTTTTTGTACTCATTTTCCAGCGTCAAAAGATCGCTGTCTTCCGCGTCCGCCGCGCCGCCGTCCGCAAAACCCGTTTTGCGGACGCGCTCATAATTTTCGCGCCAAAGCCGCAGCAGCGGCAGCATCCTGGCTATGTTCCGCGCGAATATCGTCCCGTCCTCGGAATATTTTTGGGGAATGAGCGCCCCGAACATCTGTTGTTTCGCGTTCCGTTCCGCAAGGTTTACCGCAAATATATCGCGATGAACGGCATTGGCGGGTTTTAGCCCTTCAATTTCAGTCCGTATGCAACTTTCCTTGAATCTGTCCCACGCGATAAAGCGTTCCATCGCAAGCGTTTTTAGATCAAAAACGCTTAACACTTTCTGCGCCCAAAAGAAGGCCGCCGTTTGCGTAGGAAAAACAAAACGTGTATTTTGTTTCCCGCCCTCCGCCGCAAAGTTTTCCGTTAGAATCTGTAATATATTTGATTGATTGTACATTAATTTCTAAGTGGCGGCCCCTCCCCTGCCCGCCGCTAAAACGCTAGTCAAAAATTATCAGCGCGTGAAGGACTAAATCTTCATTTCCGTTATTCGCAAGACTATGTGAACAGCCGCTGCCTGTTACGGTAACATCGCCCGGTACTACCGTACATTCATCACCGTTATCGTTCACCACGCCGGTTCCGGACACAAAGACATAGTATTCAGTTTCGCCGTCGTGCCTGTGGTAGCCGATCGCCGCTCCAGGAGGCAGGCGGATTTCGGAAAAAAGTTTGGCGCGCCCCAGCGTCTCAGCCGGAACAAGGTGGGTAAACCTTGCCGTCCCTTCCCCTCCCCTCAGCTTTTCCTTGTCTTCCACCGTCATCTGATTTCTTTTAATATGCATGAGCGCCCTCCTGTCAAAGAATTGTCTTTCTGATCAGAATAGCGAGAAACATCGTAACAATCAATGGCGCGCGCGGCCCAGGCCGCTTTTAATACTCCGGCCCGCGCAAGGGATTGGAGGGGTGCGTAGCAGCCACGCCTCAGGCGGGGCCGGAGCGAAGCGCAGCCCCGCAAAGCCCGGTCGCCGCGCAGCGGCGATGCGCCATATTAAAGAAGAATTGAAGACCCGGCGTATAGCAGGGACATAACCAAGCCGCCAGCGTATTTAAGCCCCGCCGCAGGCAACGCGCAGGGTGGAAACGATGGCGCTTTGCTGGTACAATTGACCACCGTATACGGCGTGGCAAGGACAGTGAAAGCATTCGGGGCTGGAGGGCTTGGACATGAACATTTACGACATAGCGGAAGAGGCCAAAGTTTCCATTTCTACCGTATCGCGGGTGCTTAACAACAAGGACCGTGTGACGGACGAGACGCGCGGGAAGATTCAGGCCGTGCTGGACAAGTATAACTACACGCCGAACGCCATAGCGCGGGGCCTTGTGGCAAAAACGATGAAAACCATCGCGATACTTTCGGTGGACATACGTGTGCCGCACTATTCCAGGACCGCGTTTACGATAGAGCGGGAATTTTCTAAACGTTCTTACAATGTCATAGTCTGCAACACAGGCGGCGAGTTGGAAGAAACTCGCCGGTATGCCCGCGCTATCGCGCACAGACAGGTGGACGGCGTTGTCCTTGTAGGCTCTGTATTCAACGACCTATGCGGGGATACGGAGGTCTCCGCCGCGCTGCGCGGGCTGCCGCTTGTCACCGCTAACGGCCAGGTTGACATACCCAACGCTTACTCCGTGCTGATCGATGACTACGCGGGGGCGGAGCTTGCCGTAAAACACATGGCGGCGCGCGGACGGCAGCGGGACGGGATAGTCTATCTGAAAGACCTGAATACCGGCAGCGCAAAGATGAAGTGGAATGGTTTTGCCGGCGCGCTTGAGAGGATGGGCGTAGATAACGCAAAAGATCGCGTGTTTTCAACGAGCTACGGCCTTGAAGGAGGGGCGGCGGCGGTGAATGAAATATTGCGGCTTAACCCGCGCCCGTCCGCCATCGTCTGCGGCGAGGATTTAACGGCGATAGGCGTGATGAAGGGACTCGCGGCGCGCGGGATAAGGGTGCCGGATGATATTGCCGTAAGCGGCTATAACAACAGCGAGTACAGCCTGCTCTGTTCACCGGAGCTTACCAGCGTTGACAACAAGGGCGAGATGTGCGCGCTTCTCTGCGTACAGTTGCTGGAAAGCCGCATCAACGGAAGCAACGCCTTTTCTTCCGTTACTATCAAGCCTGAACTGGTTGTACGCGGCAGCAGCTAAATGGGGCAGGGTAAAGAGGAATGAAAAGGGCTAAAGGCCTGCTCACCGCTTGACTTTTTATAGGAGAAGATTAGATGATGAATGAGAAAAATAGACTTGTTCGACAACCCGGTTGCTTGTCGTGGACTAAAAGTCCATTACAGTCTTGTAGTTTAAAAGGCTAAGAGCCTGCGAACCTAATGTTCGGCAAAACCGCGTTTTTTAATGGAAGTTGGCGCGGAAGCTGAAGTTTCCAAACAACTTTACTATGACAACATCATGGTTGAGGACGAAGTGAACGCGGTAAAACAAGGGGAATTATGTCCTGCTACAAAAAGGGAATCTATGGCGGTCCGGCTTGCGTGATGGTCAAGGGTAGCGTTGGGCATATTTGCTACAAAAAGGAAATCTATGGCGGTCCGACTTGCGGCGTTGAGCCATATTGTTCACGAATTACAGGTTATTGTAAAAATGACAAAGAATTATCCACGGCAACAAAAAATTAACAGGAATATAGACCTCCCCGCCCTGGATCTCGTACGCGGAAGCGTGCAGAGGTTCTTAGGGCCCGTTGCTCAAGATCCTCCTTCGGTGGAGCAATTATAATATGCGGTACAGGCAGTTTGGAAAAACAGGAAAAATGCTTTCGGCCCTTGGAATAGGGACTACGCGCTTTCCGGTAAAAACGGAAGCCGACATTGAAAACGCCGTGCGGCTCATCATTGAAGCGGT
>JAITAE010000016.1 GCA_031284295.1 Spirochaetaceae bacterium | reverse complement strand
ATAAGGTAAGTATACAACAAAGGCCGGGCGGCTGTCTGGGTCCGCCGGGAGCGCCGCCGGACGGCGGAGCGCATTGCGCTATCGCGTCCTCCTCCCCTCTCCCTCCCCATAAGCAGTCTAAAAGGCCCCCTGACGCGGGCATCCAATATGCTGATGACTAAAATTATTCCAAAAACAAGGGCGGCCATCGTGTATGTTACCGCGAAAGGCCCGGAAGCGCCGGAATTTATCGCCGGGGAACTCGAATTCATCATGGCGAACAAGGTTTACACGCTGATTGACCTCAGAGAACTGGACAAGATTCGCAAAGAACAGTGTTTCCAGGTGTCCGGCGGGCTGCCGCAGCTGCGTCTGCGGGCGCTCAGCACGGGAAGCGGACAGGCGCTGGCCGCCGCCCCCGAAAAGTATTAAAACCTCCGCTCACTCCTCACTCTTCACTCTTCACTCTTCACTCTTCACTACTCACTGCCGCCGCCAAGTCCCCTCGCAAGGACGACTCCCAGCCGCCTAGGGCAACGCTGGAAAAAGGTAAGGTTTTGATTTTTTCCTACACTGCCACTTATATTTGTTAAAAACTAAGGGTACAATGTAGCTTATATATTTGGAACATTGTTTTTGAAGAGGTTTTATACATGAAGATAGGGGTTGATACTTTCGGCTGCAATGCGGGTGTTTCGGGCGTCAGCGTCTATTTAAAACAGATTTTGAAACGGGTACCACCGTCGGGCGCGTTGTTCGAGTTGTTCGGCTGGGAGTATGACCGCTATATGTTCAACGAAGCGGCCGAAAAAAACATTGATTTCGTCGCGCGCTGTAGGATTTCCGGTGAAACTTCAAATTTGCTGTGGCATATCTTTAAATACCCGGAATTTGCGCGTGAACGAGGTTACGATGTATGCTTTTTCCCGGCGGCTCACCGCAGGCTGCCGAATAAATCACCGTGCCCTACGATCGGAACCGTACACGACATGGCGGCCTACTGGGGCACAAGGCGGACGCGGGAACACCTGGGAGCGGTATTGCGGGTTGTGCTGCCTGACTCCCTGCGGCGGCTTGACCGTATCATAGCTGTAAGCTCCTGGGTAAAACAGGAATTGATCAATGTTGCCCGGGTAAAAGAATCTCGCATAGATGTTGTTCCTAACGGTGTTGATCATGATGTGTACTATCCGCGTCCGGTCAACGATGAAAGCGTCCTGCGGATCAAGCCCTTCACATTTGCCCGTCCTTATATTCTTTATGCGGCACGGCTTGAACATCCTTTAAAAAACCATCTGGGCCTGATACGCGCGTTTGAGATTTTCAGGCAAAGAACCAAGCTGCCGCACCGGCTCGTTTTTGCCGGCAGCAACAGCAAGGGCGCAAAAAAAATAAAAGAACGCGCGCTTGCCTCACCTCAGGCAAGCGATATATTTTTTACCGGCCCCTTTCCTTCCGAAAGTCTGCCGGAGCTTGTAGCCGGAGCCGACATGGTGGTTATCCCATCGTTCTACGAAGGTTTCGGACAAAGCGCGATAGAAGCCATGGCAAGCGGCGTCCCGGTAGTCTGCGCCCGCGCCGCCTCCCTGCCGGAAACCGCCGACCATTCAGCCCTGTACTTTGACCCGTACGACAGCGAGGATATGGCCGACCGCATGGTTTCCCTGGTTACGGACGAAGACCTCGCCAAACGCTGCCGCGAGACAGGTCTGGAACGCTCAAAGGATTTTTCATGGGACCGTTCCGTTAAACAAACTCTACACATCATACAGGAGTCCTTATAACACGTTAAGTTACATCTGTCTCGAAATCCAGATAACTTAACAATTCCAAAAACAGGGCGGCTTTTCTTTCTACTTCCTTTGTATTGCATCTTTTGCGATTCAACATGTCCGATATTGTTTCCGGATTTAAAATGATTTTTTTCAGGCTGTCTTCTTTTTGGCTTTTAAAATCCCCGAGAAACACGCACAGACAGGAAAGGCTGTTTATCATCCGGTTAATCAAAATAAATATTTCATTGTTTATTGAATCAACATACGCCGATAAATTATGGCGGGCCTGCCTGCCCCGCACCAAAGCCGCCTCCAGGCGCTTGAGGTTATACCCCCGTTCACCGGTATCCGACAGCGTTTTGTCATAAGCGGGAAGGTTGTCGTTCAACAAGTTAAGCTCATACAGGGTCTGCGATAAACCGTACATATCCTCTTTATTCCGCCATTTACCGTAAATAATAAAAATATCGCATATATCTTTTATTTTTTCAAAATACAAAGACAGAAATACGATACTGTAGTTAAAAGCTTCCGTATGCGTAAAACCGATTATGCCAATATTTTCATACTGTTCATTATGTGCTTCGACATAAAAACGCGCCATCGACATATCGTATTCCGAACCAAATAAAGAAAATGTAATCCCATTCGTCTTGTTGCTTTTTTCATTATTTATAGTATCAGATGCCCGTTTGCGCGCATTATCCGTAATCCTGTTCAAAAATGGGCCGGCTATAATTTCGCGCGGAATAATTATTTTGTTTTTCCATTCCGGGTCTTCGGTTGCGTGCCGTACAATCAATAGAAGTATCGTTGAAGACAGTATGTCTTTAAGCTGATCAAAGGCTTGTTTCCAGTATTCGACGGATATACCCGCGGCAGGTTTGAATTTGTTTAGTACCGCAAAGGCCGTTTCCCAGTCGCTTCCGAAATTGATGCCTTCGGCAATGGCCAAAAAATCTTTGATGTTTTCCGTTATCCTCCGCGCCTTTATCCTGGCAAATCGCTGATTATCGTGAAAAGAATACTCATTCAGCTTCGTGTTGAATTCTTTCAACAGTGCATAGTAATCAAAGTTGATAAACCATATAAACGAACAAATGTTTTTGTAGCACCGGTCAACATTAGCGCGCAATGTCCCGTTCAGCTTTTCACGCAATGTATTAATTGTATTTTCCAGATGTTTCAACAAAGCCTTTTTTCCGTCAGATTTGAATATTCCATCCAGGCATTCATTGTCAAGTTTTTTAATTAATTTCCACGCATCGTCGTCCAGAAAATGCCCCAAAACGGCTTTCTTTAACTCCGCCGTTCCGTCGGCATGTTTTATCGTTATTTGCGGGTGCGCGCACGCCTTGTACAACTCAAAAAAATATGCCGCCAGTTGCGGCGTGACTTCGCTGCCGAAAACCCTGTAAAAATGCTTAAACCTGCTGCCGTTAATGTCTTTTACAAGCGCCGTTACCATTCTGTTCCGGCGTATCGCTTTATCGCTTCCAAAAAGCAGCTTAAACAAATTTTCAAAAGGATCAGCAAAGATATTCACTCTTGCCTGCTTGTATCCGCTGCGCCTAAGTCAGTTTTTTCTCAAAATGCGAGAATTCCATTGTAAACGTTGCCCGCCCCTGACTTTCTGAGCGTAGCGCCGTCATAAAACCAAACATTTTTTCCATAGGCGCGTGCGCCTTCACTTCACCGTTTCCACCCTTCGTGTCCATGCTGATGACCTGCCCGCCACGTTGCGTTACAAGGCTAATGACATTGCCGACAAACTCTGAGGGCGACACGAGCGTTACCTGCATGACGGGTTCCAGCAGTATCGGACCGGCTTCCACGCAGGCCCCGTCAAAACAGATGCTTGCGCAGGCCTCAAAAGCCGCTTCGGTCCCAGTCATTTCGGAGTATTCGATCTCTGTAAGCGTAACCCCCACGTCAATGCACGGGTATCCCAGCGATATGCCGGAAAGGAGTGCGCCGTTAACACCGCGCTCCACCGCCTCGAAAATACAACCGGGTATATCCGCCCTGCGCGCGGCGCAGACGTACCTGTTTCCGCTGCCCCGGGGCAGCGGCTCTACCCGCAGCGTAAGGGACGCCGCGTTCTCTTTGCCGGCAATCACGCGGGAAAAGGTTTCGCGGCGCGTGACGGCGGCGCTTACCGATTCGCGGTAGGTTACCTGCGGGTTGCCTACCCGCGCCTCAACCCTGAACTCCTTCAGTATCCGTGTTACAAGCACGTCAAGGTGAAGCTCACCCATGCCGGAGATAATCAACTGCCCCGTCTCCTCGTTCTCACGCTTGGTAAATGTCGGGTCTTCCCTGGACAAAATTTCCAGAATCTCGTTTAATTTATCCCGTTCAGACGCGGTTTTCGGTTCTATCGACACAGAGATCACCGGTTCAGGGAACTGCATTTTCTCCAAAACCACCGGAAAGCCTTCACTCCCTACCGTATCGCCGGTTTGCGAAAACTTCATGCCGATGATAACGCCTATATCGCCGGCCGTAATCGCGTCCAGCGGTTCGGATTTATTGGAATGCATACGCAAAATCCGGTTTACCCGTTCCCGCTTGCGTTTTCCAACGTTATAAAGCGTGGTACCGCTCTCAATTTTGCCGGAATACATCCGAACATAGCATAAACTACCCGCCTCCCTGTCGTTCTGTATCTTAAAAACGAGCCCCAGCGGCGTTCCCTTTGAATCGCACGGGATACTCACCGTCTCATCTTTCTTGATGTTGTAAGCGAGCGCGGGCCGCGTCTCGTCAGGAGCGGGCAGGTAGTCAATCACCGCGTCAATCAGGGGCTGAACACCCATATTCCTGCGGGAAGCTCCCGCAAGAACGGGCAGAACCGCGCGCTTCAGTACAGCCTTGCGCAGTTCCGAGCGCATCAGGCCGGCAGGTATCGGCTCGCCCGCTATGTACAGGTTGGTTACCGGGTCGGACACGGAGGAAAGCGCATCGATCAGCTTCTCCCGCCATTCCGCCGCAAGAGCCGCGTTACAAGCCGCTATCTCTGAATATATCAGTTCTTCTCCTTCCGGCCCGCCCCAGCGTATCTCCCGCTCATCAATCAGGTCGATAAGGCCTTCAAAACCGCCTTCCTTCCCCAGCGGCACCTGGATCGCGGCAGCTTTGACGCCCAGTTTTTCGTGAATGTCCGTCAAAACCTGAAAAAAGTCCGCTCCGACGCGGTCCATCTTGTTGACATAACCGATACAGGGCACATGGTACCGCTCCGCCTGACGCCAAACCGTTTCGGTCTGAGGCTCAACGCCACGCACGGCGTCAAAAATCGCCGCCGCTCCGTCCAGCACCCTCAAAGACCGCTCAACCTCCGCGGTAAAATCCACGTGCCCGGGCGTATCAATGATATTTATCTGAAATCCGCGCCAGTATGTCGTAGTCGCGGCGCTCTGTATCGTGATCCCTCTCTCCTGCTCCTGTTCCATCCAGTCCATAATAGCTTCGCCGTCGTCCACTTCGCCGATTTTGTGACTCTTGCCGGTGTAGTAAAGTATCCGCTCCGTTGTCGTAGTCTTACCGGCGTCAATATGTGCCAT
>JAITAE010000310.1 GCA_031284295.1 Spirochaetaceae bacterium | reverse complement strand
GTGAGTATCCGCAACAGGCCGGGGAAGATGTTGAACCACGCGCCCAAAAGAGTGGGCATCCCCAGAAAAATGAACAAAGCGCCGATGATACCGATCCGGCCCAGCCGGTGCATATTCCTGATACGGTGCATATTCCTGATATAGAGGGCTTCCGGCGAAAGCCCGCCGTCCTTTGTTTTCATGTTTACTCTCCAGTATCCCGACACGATTGTAACAATGGATAGGATATTTTATAAGGCATAGAAACCAATAGGGAGGCGCGTTCATGGCCAGAAATTTATCAATGTGGGGTCTGCGTAGCAGACCCCTACTGCGAATAAAATGTTGACAGGTATATTTGGGCGTAATACCATTAAATTTGCGGTGGCCGCAAGTGCCTTACCGCAATAAAATCATTTTTTGGAGGAGTTTTATGAAGAAACTAGTGGTAAAAAAGGGTGAAAATGAATGTATGGCTTGTTTGAGCTGTGAGAATGCCTGCGTGAGCGCGTTTTACAAAACGGAAGACACCACGACGCAAAACCTTTCCTGCGTACAGGTTACGAGCAAGGATGGCAAAGCAAAGGTTCTTACCTGCGTGCAGTGCGGGAAATGCGCAAAAAGCTGCGAAGCCAAAGCGATAAGCAAGAACGCGAAGGGCGTGTACGTAATCGACAAAAAGTCCTGCGTAAATTGCGGCAAGTGTATCGAGGCCTGTCCCTTTAACCTTTTAGTCAAGGCAAA
This sequence comes from Spirochaetaceae bacterium, assembly GCA_031284295.1. Lineage (GTDB taxonomy): Bacteria > Spirochaetota > Spirochaetia > Treponematales > Breznakiellaceae > JAIRMY01. The sequence continues at coordinate 3,026 of JAITAE010000310.1, read as the reverse complement.
GGAGCGGGACTCGCCCAGCAAGTGTATCGCGTGCGGTATCTGCGTTAAAAACTGTCCAATGGATATTTTGTATATCAAGGAAGAGGCGGAAGAAGCCAAGGCAAGCTGATACAGGCGGACGTTTTGACAGCGGGCCGGCTTCCGTCACGGAAGCCGGCCCGCCCCTTATACCCGGCCAGCATCGGGCGGTAGTTTGACATATTTTAGAAATATGTTACAGTGAATAAAATGTTGGACCCTAAAGAATACATGGCCGATTGGCCGGATCTAAGTTTCCCGAATTTCATTTCGTTCCTTGACTGGTGTGAACGGGAACACGGAACAAAGAATGCTATTTTTTACCGAGGCGAACGGGAACGTAACTTTGCTATCTGGACTTTTGACCGTCTCGCGGCGGAAAGCAGGCGTATCGCGCGCGGGCTCCTGAAGCAGGGGCTGATTAAGGGCGATCGTGTGGCGCTATGGGCGGAAAATCGTCCGGAATGGATAGCGGTTTGGATGGGCGCGGCCATAGCGGGCTGCATCATCGTACCGGTTGACTTTTTGATAGGCGGGGAGGAATGTTTTAACATACTAACGCTTACCGGGGCTCGCGCTTTCTTTTTCTCCGAGCGGAAAGCGGATTTTGCCGCGGGTTTGGCTTCCAGAGGGCTTAACATCGATGTCCTTGTACAAATAGCGGGAAACGATGATTTTTCGGCCTTTGGAAAGGGCGCGGAGGATCAGAGGCTGCCGCCTGTAGACGCGATTGCGGAGAGGGATCCGGTGTCTATCGTGTTTACATCGGGGACTACGGGGCTTGCAAAAGGTGTTACGCTTTCCCACAAAGGTATTATTGCCAACGCGAGCGCGGCAACACGTATGCTGCGTCCCGGTTCGAAAGATATTTTTATAGACGTATTGCCCTTGCACCATACATACCCCACAACCTGTTCATTTGTTACTCCGTTTTCCCTGGGTATACCCACGATTATCGTGGCAAGGCTGGTTGGACAGGTTGTAATTGACGATATCCGGGATGCCGGAGGTACTTTCTTGATTGCCGTACCCCTGCTTTATGACAAGGTTATGGTGGCAATCGACAGCAAGTACAAAAAAACGCCGCTTGTTGTGCGCGCGCTTCTGGATCTGCTTCGTAAAATCGCCCTTGCCGAGGCCAAAAAGGGCAACCCGTACTTTGGTAAAAAGGTTTTCCATTTTATCCGCGAAAAGGCGGGACTTGCGTCCATCAATACTATGGTCGCAGGCGGCGGCGCATTGAACCCAAAGACGGCCGATTTTTTCGACTCGTTCGGGTTTAACATTGTTCATGGCTACGGGATGAGTGAAAACGGCCCTCTTGTCAGCGTCAGTACCCCGTGGCACAAGCGGAACGAGTCTGTCGGGCTACCGGTTAAGTATACGGATGTCAAAATTATTGACCAAAACGAGGAGACGCGCGAACTCGGTATAGGACAACATGGCGAGATAATCGTCAAATCGCCATCGCTGATGCTTGGTTACTACAAGAATCCCGAAGCGACGGCGGAAATGTTTACGAAGGACGGTTACCTTAAAACAGGTGATCTTGGGTACATTGATCAGGATGGCTTCATATTCATAAACGGCAGGAAAAAGAATCTAATCGTTTCGAGCGGCGGCAAAAACATCTATCCCGAAGAGATCGAGAATATGTTTAACGGCTCGCGTGTTATAGGCGAGATTCTTGTGCTGGGCCGGCGTGAAAGCGGCGGCGAGATCATTTTTGCCGTGGCTGTGCCAAATTACGAGACGCTGGCGGAAGATTATCCAGGCAAAACGCCTGACAGTGATTCTGATTTTATACACAATCTGGTGAAAATCGAGATTGAAAAGGTCAACCGTCTGCTCCCACCCTACAAAAAAATAGGCAACTTTACGCTGCGTTACACTGAATTTGAGAAGAACGCCCAGAAAAAGTTACGCCGTTTTTTGTACAAGGACTACGAAGACCCGCAAAAGACACCGTTATAACGGCCAGGGCCGGTCAGATTGAGCCCGCGGATACCGTGCCGTTTCACGCTGGGGACATCTGGGCAGCATCGTTCGGTCGTGTTCCGCGCGACGCGATGGATAGATGGACGTTTCACGCTGAGGACATTTGGGTAGCATCGTTCGATTGTGTTCCGCGCGACGCGATGGATGGATGTTTTACGCTGGGGACATTTGGGTGATACTAGATTTGAACTAGTGACTTCTACCGTGTGAAGGTAGCACTCTCCCACTGAGTTAATCACCCTTGAACCAACCCTGTAAACCATCATAATGAAACCATCGCGGATTTGTCAAGGCGCCCTGACGCTTTTACATAAGCCGGCAGCGGCCAGCCGCTTTAAAGAGAAAGGGCCCGTCTCCGTTGGGGATATAGCTGCGTGTATTAGCCATAGAAAACTCCTTTTTGTTTCAAAGATGATGACCTCATCATAACACGGGTAAGTCCCGTTGTCGTACCCAAACGTAGATTACCGGTAATCCAAGTCAGATTACTTGTAGTCCATGCTAGATTACGTGTATTCCATGTTAGATTACTTGTAATCTAAGGTACGTAGTCCACGCGCCGTTACCCGCCGGCGGAATAACCGCTTACGCGGTTATTTCCGGAGTTTGCTCCGCAAACTCCAGGCGGTTGGCAGGCGGCGGATTGGGGGGTGGCGGAATACCGCGCTTGCGCGGGATGTAGACAGGGGGGCGCGGCGAGGGGGCGGCTATGTGCCGCTCGCGGCATGGAAAACAGCGCCCCCCTTCATATCAAGAATCATTGTGAACCTAGCTAATTACAGGGACAACAACTGACGTACCCGCGGACTTTAAAGCCGCTTGCGGTACGCTACCGCGTAGCGGACTTTAAAGCCGCTGGCCGCTTGCGGTACGCTACCGCGTAGCGGACTTTAAACCCGCTGGCGGGCGCTTGCGGTACGCTACCGCGCAGCGGACTTTAAACCCACTGGTGGGGCGGCCTGGCGGTATGCTACCGCGTAGCGGACTTTAAAGCGGCTGGCCGCCTGGCG
>JAITAE010000226.1 GCA_031284295.1 Spirochaetaceae bacterium | reverse complement strand
CGGGGCAATACCGAATAGCGTGAATCTTGACGATAAATTTGACGGAGTCGAAGAAATAACCATATCCCGCTGAAGAATTAAGGGTATGCGCGTAAATGAACCTCCTTGCCCTGAAGGATGGGGAGCTTCATTCCCGTGTGAACAAGCGGAAAAATGCGGGATGCCTTTGAGTCCGTGGGTTACCTCAATTCTGCCGTCCGGTCTTAGCGCCGCGCAGCCGTATCGCGGCAAATTTTCAGGAATTTATGGGAAAAACTTTTTGTCCGCCGGCCGCTTTATTGGAGTTTATCGAAAGGCAGGGTAAGTTTATCATCGCGGGTCACGATGAACCGGATGCTGACTGCATAGGCAGTCAGCTTGCGCTTGCATCCCTGCTGAAACGGCTTGGCAAAGATACGTTGCTACGTTCCGCCGGGCCTTTTCGCAAGCCTGAAGTGCAGCCTTACAAAGAATTGTTTTTGGACAAGGTAACGGAAACCGACAGGTCCGGCGCCGCCCTGATCATTGTTGATTGTCAGGGGCCGCACCGCACCGGCAGTATATACCAAGCGCTCGCGGGCCTGCCGCTGGCGATAATAGACCACCACAAGCATAGTGAGGATGCGGGTAGCGAAAGCGCCGCCTGCGCCTACATCGAGGCGCAGGCGGCGTCTGCCACGATACTTGTCTTTTCGCTGTTCAAAGCCTTTGGGGTCGAACTGTCTGCGGACGAGGCGCGGCTCTTGTTTCTGGGCCTCTGTACGGATTCAGGCTTTTTCCGGCACATCGACAGGAACGGGGAAGAAACATTCCGCGTAGCCGCCGAGCTTATAGGCGCGGGGGCCAGCCCAAAAGAAACCTTTGCCGAAATCAACGGCGGCAAGACGCTTGCTTCCCGCCTGCTGCTGGGAACGGTGCTGGAGCGCACGGAAAGCTATTTTGACGGAAAACTGCTGCTCACAACGGAGGAACTGGCCGAGACGGAAAAGTACGGCATAGAAAACCGCGATTCGGATACGCTTTACCAGCTTTTGATGTCTGTGGACGGGGTCGAAGCGGCGGCTGTAATACGTCAACACACCGACCGGGAATGCGCGATGGGCCTGCGCTCGCGTAATTCCGTCGATGTGGCAAAGATAGCCGCCGTTTACGGGGGCGGAGGCCACAAAAACGCTGCCGGCGCCTATGTCAAGGGCCGGATCGTTGAGCTAAAAAGTTCTGTTATCGGCGAATTTGAAAAAATCCTGACCTATACGGCGTCATGATAGGCGCTGCAAAAAGCCTGATGTGTACGGAAATTGGGCAAGTGCGGCAAGTATGATAAAAACATGGTCTACGCCGCTTCGGCATGAAAAACGGCGCGAGGAGCCCTGCGCGCTTTGCGGCGGGCGGGATTTTTCCGCGCGCCTGCGCTGCGAAGGCTTTGGGTATGTGCGCTGCAAGCAATGTTCCCTTGTTCAGATGAATCCGCAGCCTGACGCGGAAGCCGTCAAGCGGCGTTACAGCGGGGACGACTACCTTGAATACGAGATTGCAAACGAAAAGACATTTTTGGAACTGGAAATGCTTGCGCTTGCGGACGCCGGTTTTTACCAGTTCGAAAGCGGGCTGGACCTGTCCGGGCGGCGCGCGCTTGACATCGGCTGCGCGACCGGCGCCCTGCCGGCAAAGCTGCGGGAACGCGGCTGGCAGGCCGAGGGGGTGGAAATCAACGGACGGCAGGCGGACTATGCGCGACGGACGCGCGGTCTGCTGGTGTACGAGCGGCCGCTGGAAGAAAACCGGCTTACGGCAGGCGCATATACGCTGATCACCGCGTCCCACCTTATTGAACATCTGCGCCGTCCGCGCGTATTTTTGGCGGAAGCGCGGCGGCTGCTTGCCGCGGAGGGACGGCTGTTTTTGACCACCCCAAACATTGACGGTTTTCAGGCGCGTCTTTTCGGGAGCCGCTGGAGATCGGCGATATTTGACCATCTTTACCTGTTTTCGGCCAAAACGCTTACACGGCTGCTTGAACAGGAGGGGTTCCTCATCGAAAAAATCGTTACCTGGGGCGGCTTGGCCGCCGGAAGCGCTCCGCGTCCCGTAAAATTTGTGTTCGACAAATTGGCTAAACGTCTCGGTTTCGGCGATGTGATGCTGATAAGATCAACCGGTCTATAGCTTTGGGAAATTGATGTACGCGGTAATGAAAAACGGAACGGAATACGAGGAGCGGGATAATGAGCCTACGCGCGGCAAGCGCGCAAACAAACTTGCGGCGGGGTATTAAACCAGACATTACAGAATGAGGCCGAGGCTGAAAGACAAAAACTGGGATATTAATGAGCGCATAACAGGACCGGGAGTTGTCCGGGGAAAAATGGGTGGACGATTCATTTTTCCTTGACATAAAAACATAGGAAAAGTGAGGAGTGTAAATGAAAAGTGACATAACAAGCGCAACAACGAATCCACAAGCATGTGTAAAGCCGCCGGCGGCCCAGCGTATTTAAAAGGCAACGCGCCGCCTTGACAAAACATTACCGAAAATACATAATTAAACGGTTGTGGGCACTGCCCGGACTGGTACGGCCCTCTGTAACTTAAAATGTTGGCGCATATTGATCCAGATAAATTCCATACGCTGATCGAAATCAGCATATTAATCAATTCGGATTATTCCGATATTCACGGTCTTTTGACTGAGATTATCGAATCGGCGGGCAGGTTATGCGATGCCGCGGCTTCCTGCCTTTTGATGATGGATGATATGCGGGGTAAAATGTTTTTTGAGGTGGCGAGCGGTTTTTCTGACGGGAGACGGCTTGAACAGCAGAGCATAGAGATCGGCGAAGGGATAGCCGGTTGGGTTGCCCGTCACAACAAATCGATCATCATCAACGATACGGATAATTCCGAGTACCGCCTTTCTGCGGTGTTTGAACGGATCGGCTTTATGGCAAAGACAGTTATTGCCGTTCCCATGCAGGCGAAGGATCGCTGTATCGGTGTTCTGGAAGTTATCAACAAAAAAAACGCGGCCAAATTCTCAGGCGAAGACCTTGAGTGGCTGGAAATATTTGCGAATCAGGCGGCGCTGGCCCTGTGGAACGCGCAAATTTACGAAAAAGCGCAGAACAAAGCCGCCGTCCTACAGGAGCAGCTTGAAACGAGCGGTGTGTTTCATACGTTGATCGCAAAGAGCCCAGTTATGAAGGAAAAACTTGCCGTGATAGACCGTCTGGCCACCACCGATTCCGCCGTACTGATACTCGGAGAAAGCGGCGTGGGCAAAGAACTTGTCGCCGAACAGATACATCTGCGTAGCGCCCGGAAGGTAGGGCCCTTTGTGCGGGTAAACTGCGCCGCGCTGCCGTCCGGCCTTGCCGAAAGCGAACTGTTTGGCCATGTAAAGGGCGCGTTTACAGGAGCGCTTAATACCCGTAAGGGGCGTTTTGAGGCAGCGGACGGAGGCACTATATTCCTTGACGAGGTGGGCGATCTTCCGCTTGATCTACAGGCAAAACTGCTGCGCGTGATTCAGCAAAAAAACTTTGAAAAAGTCGGTTCCGAAACGCCGCAAAGCGTGGATGTGAGGATACTCGCCGCGACAAACAAGGACATCGAAAAACTGGTTTCCGGAGGAAAATTCAGGAACGATCTGTACTACAGGCTCAATGTACTTCCAATTTACGTGCCGCCCCTCCGTCAGCGGATCGAGGACATACCGGAACTGGCCCGGTTTTTCCTTGAAAACTGTATGCGGGACATGAAAAAACACTTCGACGGGTTTTCGGAAGAGGCGATGAGGGCCCTTATCGCGTACTCCTGGCCCGGAAATGTACGCGAACTGGAAAATTGTGTGGAGCGCGGCTGCGTTGCGGCCACGGGGACGGTGATTCAGAAAGAAGATATGTTTTCCGGCGGCGACTCCATGTTCAGGGTAGAGACGGCCTCCGGGTCGCGGTCGCTCAAGGCGGCGCTGAACGCCTTCAAAGAGCATTTTATCAGGGAGGTGCTGGCGGAACACGAATGGAATCAGACGAAAACCGCGCGGGCGCTTGACATACAGAGGACGTATCTGGCTAAAATAATTCGGGACTTCAACATTGTTAGGTGATGTAATTTTATGGTATTTTAGAGGTATCACATGGAAAAGAATGAAATTCTTGCTACGGAAGACGAGGACAGCCTTTACAGTTTTTTTCAAAAAAATCGCAAATTTTTATTCGTATCCGTCATCATCATCGCGGTTTTGCTGGCGGGGCTTGTCATTACGCTGGTTTTGCGGGATTCCATACAAAAAAGCACGGTCGCTAAACTGGATGTTCTTGTCGAGCGCTACAACGGTATAAAAGACTCGCTGGTTGCGGGCGGCGGGGCGGCTGCAGGCGAAACCGTGGACGGCGTTGAAAACGGGGATTCCGTAGCTGACGGCGGTGAAACAGCCGATAACGGGATTCAGGCGCTGCTGGACGATCTGGGGGCTTTTGGAAAGAGCGCGTCAGGCTACCCGGCGGCGCGCGCGTGGTTTATGGCGGCCAACATTTATCATGAACGTGGAGAATGGCAGGAAGCCCGGGATGCGTGGCTTGAGGCGGCGGGAAAAGGCGCTTTGACGCACCTGGCGCCCGTATGCCTGTACAACGCCGCGGTCGCGGCGGAAGCTGCCGGCGATACGGATTCCGCGCTGTCAAGCTATCAAAAATCGGCCGCTTTTGCGGACTTTCCGGCTGCGGCTCACGCGCAGTTTTCCGTGGGCCGACTTGAAGAAACAAGGGGCGATAACGAGGCGGCTATTGCCGCGTACCGCGCCGTCATAGAAAAATGGCCATCGGATTCGGGGTGGACAAACCTGGCCCATTCACGCGTCGTTGTGCTGGAGGCCGGTGGGCAATGAAAATGCAGGGGGTGCGCACGGCGGTTTTGGCCTTCGTTACGCTGGTGGTATCCATATCGTGCGGAATAGAGGACTACCAGTACCTTTCGCCCGCCGCGCTCGTAAGTTCCACGCTGAACAGCAACGCCGTGATACGGCTGCCGGACGGGAGTACGGTATCGATAGATTTTAACAACGGGCAAATTCCTACCATAGCCATACCGGGCGGCATGGCCTTTGGCAGGGACTACGAGATATATTACAGGATATACCTTAGCGACAAACTGATGGATACGGTTAATACGGACGCGGCGAGGCAAGACGCGAATTCCACGCTTGCCGCGGATTGGACCGCGATGGATAGCTACACTGTGGACTCAAACAATCTTTCGTCCGGCGTGGCGTCCCTTTTTACCAACCGGAAGTACTATTCGCTACAGAGAGACGCGTCCAGTTACCTGATACGTTCCGACGGAAACGGCGCCTTTAGCCCCAAACCTGATAACCGGCGCTTCACGACAAGCGACGACCTTTTCGACCCGCAAAACCTGACGACCAGCGTCAACGCGGATGTTGCCGCGGCAGCGAGCGGCGTAACTCCTGCGTATGCCTATGCTTCGATGTATGTTGTTATGAGGGATTTTAACCCCCAAACACTGAACCCGGTATACAGTTCACTCGCCTTTGTAAATATTTTTTTACTGCCTGCCGACACGAGTTTGCAGAACATTCCGGTAACCGGCATTACGCTTACACAGGTTTCTGCGGCTCCGGCGGCTGTCAAATTGAAGGCCGATGTTAAGCCGGACAACGCGTCAAACAAGACGCTTGATTGGTCGGTAAGTAACAGTAGCATCGCCG
>JAITAE010000197.1 GCA_031284295.1 Spirochaetaceae bacterium | reverse complement strand
CTTACCGCAGATAACCGGCCCTTTCTTCGCGGGCGACTCAGAGCGGCCCGGGCCGCTTTTAAATACGCCGGTAGATTCGATGTTTCCGTGTAATTTGCCAGGTCTTCATTGATTTTTTGAAGGTGATCTAAAAAGTATGATGAATAGAGAAATGGCAAAGAGGACAAAAAATGATACTATGAAGAATGAAAACAACCATAGATATCAATTGCCCCCATTGCCATAGTGTCAACGTAACCGGAAACGGAAAGAAATGCAAGGGAAAACACAGGGCAACGTCATTTAACTTAACCGAACAGTGCGCGGTAAAGGAAATCGTCGCTGAAGGCGGCCCAGACCATTTTCTTGTGGACGCCGAATCGTTTTTCAGCCACAGCGGTCTTTCGCGGGAGGTGCAGTGCCGCTTCTTCCGCATCCAACCCCCCGGTTGCTGATGTATAGTGTTTCTACTCAGAAGAGTGTCTATGGCTTCTTCCGTGATCTCCACTTGCTTTCCCCTCCTAAGGTAAGTTCCACTATAGCACGGATTTTTAAATGACATTGCCAATACACAACACGCCTTGCGCGTTCTGCCTGCCCCTGCTAGACTTAGCATGAAAGCATTTGTCTAACTAAATTCAGGGTAATGCCTAACACTGTTAGCGTCAAGCGTTTGTATACGGAACCGGCGGCGGGCTTATGGAAATAAACAAGGAATTAATCGCGGAAACAGCCATCAATATTTTGAACCGGGGCGGCATCGGTTCCCTTACGATGCGTTCATTGGCTATGGAACTTGACATAAAGGCGGCGTCGCTTTACTGGCATATAAAAAGCAAGGGCGAGCTGTACGATATTGTCGCGGAAAAAATCAGCGCCGGCATGAAACCCGCCTGTTCAATGAAGAATGCCAAAAATTATTTGACGGAGACTGCGAAACTGTACCGTGAAAAACTACTGCGGGTAAGGGATTCGGTTGAAATTTTCATGCAATCAGCTCCGGTAACTCAGGAACGACTTGAACTGATAAAAAATTGCATAATATGCCTACTGCACATAGGGGTGAGCGAAAGGAACTGCATGATCGCGGCAAATATGTTTAACAATTATATTCTGTCGTTTGTCGCCGACGAAATGCGCTGGAATACGCTTTCACAAGGCCGCAATTCAAAACCGGAAGCGCGGGAGGCGAACCCATTTATTTCCGTCCTCGGACAGGAATTGGAATTGATGAGCGGGGAGGAACAATTTACGCGCGGCCTTGACGTTTTATTCGCCGGCTTCAGGATACTCAAATAGCGCCGCGCGGTGTTAAAACAACCCGCCGGGTGTTCGTTAAAGCATCATTGAAAACCCGGCAAAACTCAAGGATAACACCGAATCGGGCCAGCGTATTTAAAACCCAACTGGCGGGGCGCGTAACAAAGATTATTTGATGAAAAAATCTTTTACCGCGGTTTTCCATTTGTGCCCGCGGTCAAACTCGTTAAGAAACATGCCAAATGAGGCGCACCCCGGTGACAGCACGACGGAAGCGCCGGGACAGGAGGCATTTACGGCGGCACGGACGGCATCGTCCAGCTTGTCCCAGGGGCCGCTGTAAGGGATATTTTTTTCTTTAAGCAGGCGGATAAGTTTGTCGCTGCCTGTTCCGGAAAGCAGTACGACGGCACGGGCGGACGCAAGCGCTCCGGCAAGCGGCGAAAAGTCAAGCGCCTTGTCCGTTCCGCCCGTAACTATGACCGGTGAGCCAAGCGCGCGGACTGCGGCGGCCGCCGCTTCCGGTATTGTGGCGGCCGTATCGTTATAGAAGCGGACGCCTGAGTCCTCGTAAAAGAATTCCAGGCGGTGCTCTATGCCGGGAAAGCGCCCCATGCAATCATCTATTATATGAGGGGGCAGGCCAAGATCGAGCAGGGCAAGGCCGGCGGCCATCAGGTTAATTTTTTGATGAAAGCCCGGTACGCCCGGAACCGCCGGTACAATCCTCGCCGTCTCTCCGGGAGCAAGCCCGCAGGCCGGGCCGACGGCGAGGCAGGGCCCGCCGTTTTCACAAACAAACGCGCCGGACGCGGACGGTTTTTTTTGCCCGTAGCTGTAGGGGCGGCCCTTTGTCTCGGTTAAAAAGCTGTTCCCCCAGACATCATCGCCGGCAATTGTCGCGTCCCTGCCGTCCTGCGCCTGATAGATGGCCCGCTTGTCCGCGACATACGCATCCATAGTGCCGTAGCGGTCAAGGTGGTCGGCCATTATCGCGGTTATCACGGCAACACGCGGCTTTAAAAGTCCGCGCGGCAGATCGCCAAGCTGCCAACTGGAAAGTTCCAAAACCACATCGTCCGCCTCCGTCAGTTCGTCCAGAAATGTTAGCGGCGAAACCGTTATGTTACCGCCCAGAAAGGCTCTGCCGCCTGAAGTCGTCTCGCGCAGGGCAAAATGTATCGCGGACGCCGTGAAAGACTTGCCTTTTGATCCGGTTACGGCGGTGAGGCGGGCCGGGTTATGCGCCAAAAACAGTGATATGTCCGTTTCTATACGCCGCGCGGCCTTAAGAAACGGCGAGTCAGGACGCACCCCCGGATTCTTTACGACAAAGCCGGCATCCGCAAAATCCCGCAAATCATGCCGCTTGAGAACATATTTGACGGGCTTCCCGTTCATGCCGGACACAAAATCATCGAGCGCCTCTATCGACGGACGCAGCGCGTCCTCTCCGCGCAGGTCCGTGACGGTAAGTTCAGCCCCGTGCCGCGCCAAAAAACGCGCCGCGCCCAGACCGCCGCCGTGCAGCCCCAGGCCCATGATCAATACCTTTACGCCGGAATACCGGCCGCTTTCAACATTCGCCATTTTCATGACCATTGTACCGCGCAGCGCATATTTATGGATACAGCCAGGGTAAAGCTGATTAAAGGTCGCCTTTTCCCCGTGGATGCCGCCGTCTGAATAAGCGGCTTCGCCGGTTATTTTCGGAGTTTCGCCGCGCGAAACTCCGTGCGGGGGAAGGGTATTGAAGTCCTGGAAAATATCCGGGATAATTTCACCGCCGCCGGCGTATTAAAAAGGCGGCTGACCACCCCTTGACAAAAAAAGATTTTCGTTTAGACTTTATTTATATTCCCCTGTAGCTCAGTTGGCAGAGCGAGTGGCTGTTAACCACTATGTCCGTGGTTCGAACCCGCGCGGGGGAGATAAAAGCCCGTCCTGATGGACGGGCTATTTTTTTGCCTATCGGGGCGGGTTCGAACCGGAGGGCGCGCCGAGCGAATGCGAGGAAAAGGCGGCAGGAAGCCGCCGCCAGCGCCCGCAGGCGGCCCGAAGCAGGATGCCGAGGGCCGCAGGGCGAACCCGCGCGGGGGAGTAATACAAAAAAGCCGCCCTTAGGGGGCGGTTTTTTTTGTATGGTGGGCGAAAGACGCTGCTTGCTCGTTTCTTTTCACTATAATTCGTTTGCTGATCATACTTTATAACGCTCTTTACCAAGAAACTCATACCTTTCGCCCACTACCGTTTTTTGTGCGTGGAGTTTCGTTCCGCGAAACTCCCCCCCCCCCCCCTGAGGGTACAGGCGGATTCGAACCGGGGGCGCGCCGAACGTACGGCTGGAAGGCGGCACGGATGCCGCCTTCAGACCCTGGTATAGTGAACCGGTACCTCAACTTGCTTTTCTCGTCATATTCCTGTTTTTTAGCGCCCCCGTGCCCGGATAAACGACGGCGATCCGTACCGCATCTCGAATCATACGCTATTTCCGCTTCAAGTCAAAAGTGCCTAAGGAAGCACTGATTTATGCGAGTGCGCATAAATCGGGATTTTTACGGCATCAAGCGCAAAAATCCACAAGTGTAACAGACTGCTAGGGCAACGCTGATTAAATCGGAAAGAAGTAGTAGGATAGGAAGTATGAAAACACAACAAACATTTACCGACATAGAATACGGGAGGCGCAAACGGATAAGCCGCCGCGAAGTATTTTTGGATAATATGGAGAGTCTAGTACCGTGAGAAAAACTGGAGGATCAAATATGCCCCTATTATTTCCATGGGAAGCG
>JAITAE010000194.1 GCA_031284295.1 Spirochaetaceae bacterium | reverse complement strand
GACGTATACGGCGGCGGCAGCGGCGGTCACAAGGCGGTTAAGATCGTGCCGCTTGTGAAATAGCGTACTAAAGAGCGGCGCGGGGAGCCCGCGGGCAAGACCTGCGCGTTCCGCGCCGCGTAACAGGGAACAGGTAACGGAAATCCCCCCAGGGGTAACGGAAAAAAACCCTGGGGTAACGGAAATCCCCCCAGGGGTAACAGTAAAACCCCCAGGGGTAACGAAAACCCCAGGGGTAACGGAAATCCCCCCTGGGGTAACGGGAAAAACCCCCGGCGCGATTGACGCGGCGGGGGTGTTGTTTTTAATGAATGGCCTTACTTTATTTTTCCGTCGGCGCGGTAACTGTAGTAACCGGTTTCGCAAAATATCAGATGATCAAGGAAGCTTATGCCGAGCAGACGGGCGGCATTTATCAAAAGCACCGTTACCTCATCGTCCTGACCGGACGGCGTCAGTTGGCGCGACGGATGATTGTGCGCGACGCATATCGCGCTGGCGCGGTCGGATATCACATCGGCAAAAACTTCCCTGGGATGGATAATTGACCTGTTCACAAGTCCAACCGTAACCACCCTGACCGCCAAAACCTCATGCGCCCCGTTTAGAGACACGCTTATGAATCGTTCCTGGCGGCAATCGGCGTAGTGCCGAATCAGCGGGAAAATGTCGCCCGCGCCCTTTATACGGACATTCCGGCAGCCCCAGCGTCTGCGGCCTAATTCCAGCATGGCAACTATGCTGCTCGCCTTGAACTCACCTATCCCTATCATCGCGGAAAGCTCCTCAACGGATGGAATATCTTTGCCGGCGTCGAGCCTTTCACGAAGTTCATCCGCCAGCAGGCTGACGTTCTTTCCCTTGATGCCGGTATTGAGGAGTATCGAAAGCAGTTCCCTGTCTGAAAGCGCCGCCGGCCCCTCGCGCAGCAGGCGGCTGCGCGGGCGTAATTCTTCAGGAAGGTACTGCGGGGCGATCAGACGCATACCGCACTTTTGACCGTCCCAAACGTTTAAATCTTGAATTTCATCTATGCCCATGTCACCCATATCACCCATGTCCCGCAAATCATTCTTTCCCGGACCGTTTTTTTTATCCTTCATACATACACTTTGGCGGCAGGGCGCATTTTGCTTTAATTTTTCGCAAAAAACCCGATATTTAAAACAAATGTCCCGCGGAACTGTGAAAATAGCGGCCTTCCTGATGCTTTGCTGCTCCCGTCCGGGCCCCCTTCTCGCGCTCGATCTGCCACTCCGTGAAATATCCGACGACTCCGCCGTTCGCAAAGAGCTTTTCGACGAATGGTTCGCCGGGCCGCCTTCCGACGTTCAGGCAAAAAGCGGGCGGCTGAAAACACTGCCCGGCGGCGAATGGGTCGAGGTAAGGGTTGAACGGACGGAAGCCGAGTTCAGCATAGTTTTGGCCCGTGAGCTTGGCGGCAGGTTTCCCGGCTGGGCGCAAGGTTCATGGGTAGTAAGCCGAAGCGCCGCGGACGGCGGCCTGCTCCGCATACGTTTCTTTCCGCGCAGCGATCCCTACACCTACATACAGTTTCGTCCGCTGGATGCCGGGCGCAGCCTGATGGACGTGGTTGTCTACAACTCGTACATTTCGCAGCGGGGCAATGTACCAATGACGCTTGAACGCCTGCTTACCGCTCCGCTGCAGGACGCGCTGGGGATGGCAAACAACAAGACGCTGTTACGTTACTTCGAGCCGCGCGTCGAAGACTACGCCGGCATCCGTACCCTGATTTCGCGTATAAGAGAGTTTCTGCCCGGCCTTTCATTTGCCGATGACGGCGCGATCGATCAGAACGGGGACTATGTTTTTATAAACACGCTGCTGCCACAGACGGAGAATCCCGGACTAAACTGTTCGGGCTTTGCGAAATGGCTTGTAGACGGGCTGCTCCGCCCTATTACCGGCAAGCGCCTGCCGTTAGGCGTGCTGAAACAAGCCTACGGGCAGCGCGGCTCCTCGTTTACCGGGCCGTTTGAAAGTTTGCGCGATCCGTTTTTCGGCCTGGACTGGATACGGAACCTTGCTTCGGCCATGAACGGCACATTGAAATCCCCCGCGTTTGCCGTTTTGGAGGAGATTGAGGTGAATCAATGTCCGTTTTCGCAGATAATACTGCGGGGCGGCGCTACAAGCAGGACGGCGCCCTATACGGGATTTCTGTCTGACGCCGGTTTTGATATAAAGGGCCTGCCGGCCCTCCTGTATACGCTTGCGATCGATGAGCCGGGTATGCTTTACCTTGGGGCGGTAAACAATGAACTGGCGCCCAAGCCGCGTATGCGTCAATACTTTCACGTGGCGGCCTTTCTGCCTTACTTCGATGATAACGGAGCGTTTCATGTAGCGTTGTTTGAAAGCGCCGCCGAGACTTCGTTCAACCGTTTTCCAGCCCGTTATCCCGGTCACTACATCAACCTGGTGCGGCTCCCGGTGGAAGCAAACTTTGACCCTTAGGCCAAAATGAAGCGATTCTCCGCCGGCCCGTTTGTGGCCCGCCAGTGGCCCGCCAGCGGGTTTAAATATGCCGGTAGGGCCGGTGTTTCCGTGAATTTTGCCGGGTATTCAAAATGATTACTGCTTTAGGTTTGAAAATATACAAATTTATATTGGCGCATCCGGCCCCGGCGCTAAGCGCCGGGGCTGCTTCGCGCCCCTCCAATCCCTTGCGCGGCGGCTTTTACAGCGGCCTCAGGCGGGTAAAGTTGCTGTATGTTTGCGCGGCGCTGCTGTTTCCGGGTCCGCCCGCGGCGGCGGAGTCGCCATTGTCTCCGCGCGAGGCGGAGACAATGGCTTTCAACACGCTTGTAAGCCGTCTCAAATCAAAAAACATAGGCTTCACCAAAAGGCCCCTGATGGCGGATTACGGCGCTTTCGGCGTGTCGGTAGAGGTAAGCGTCCCCGCGCAAGCCGGAGGGACGGACGGGCTCTTTGTGCTGGCCGTGCCGCTTGCGGGACTGTTGAGCGCGGGAGACCGTTCCCAGGGCGGCGGGTTTGGCTGGTGCGGGGAGTTTGCGCTGGCTTTCATCGATACGCTTCTGTCCGAACCACAAGCCTTCAAAGCGCTTGTGTACTTTGCCGCCGACAATTGGCCCGCTACGAGCGGCGGCGCCTACCCCTACCCCTACGCCGGGTTCCGGGCCCTGCTGGACGATGCCGGGGACAGCAAAAGGGCTGTCATCGCGTACTGCGATTTTCCGGCTGCAGACACCGGCGCGCCTGACGCGCTGACCGTTTTGCGGGGGACGGGTACGGCCTCCTCCCCACTCGCGCTGGTAGAGACTTTCATGCGGACGTGTACGGAAATCGGGCTCCCCTGCTTTTTTGATTCGGACGGCGGCGGCAGGCCCGCCGCCGCCGTCCTTGACGCGGCGGCGGGCATACAAATCGTTTATGTTACCGGCGCTTCCCCCGCGCGCTTTGCGGAGACGCCGTCCGGCAAACAAATTACCGCCGCCGAAGCGGCGGCGGTGTTTTACCGGTACGCGGCGGAAATTTCAGATGGCGGCATAAACCCGGACGGGGCCGACCGCAACTACGCCTACATCGGTTCCGGAGACAAAAGGGTGTTCATTCCCGAACCGGTACTGGTTTTACTAACACTTTTTAGTCTGATCTTTGTGCTTGTACTTGGGTTTTGCCTGTACTATGCGGCAAAATCCCGTTACAAATATGTTTTGATACCGGTTTTTGCCGCTTTCGTACTTTTGACGGCGGCATTGTTGTTTGTGCCGCACACAAACGGCGGCCCAAATTCGCCTGAGCGCGTAAACCCGCCTGCCGCGCGGACAGTAAACGCGGCGGATACCCCGGAGGCTGAGCGGTACTTTACGGCCGCCATCGGAAACACGCCGTTTTTGGATCATAGAATCGTCAGAATAAGCATAGCGGCTCAACTTACGCCGCTTCAGTACAGTCTGTTTTTTACGAGCCGGACGGCGGAAGGCCCTGCGGAAAACCCCTCATACTTCATCTATGACGCGCCTATGCCCTACACCACCGATAGTAACCGAATGGAATTCATACTCGGTTCATACCCGCCCAACCCGTTAAATATCGAGATAGCCCTGCCCCTCCACCTTAGCGGCGAATTCACGCTAGAAGGGCTTTTCCCCGGCGATGTTACTGTTGTCAAAAGCTTCCCCGTAGAACCCTAAGCAGCACTGAAATAGCGCCCCCTTCTTAATAAGAAGGCGTTGCCCTAGCGCTGCCGCGGTTAATTTGGGGGTTTTCAGATATAGTGCGCTCGCACTCTGAATCTATCCTCTTTAACCCGTTTCCGCTATAATAAGATATAAAGCTAGGCTGCGCCTTAACGGGGGGCGTTGCGCAAAATGCCTCCAGGGCGCCGGTGTGTGAAAAACTTAAGTGGCGCGCGCGAATTAAGCGCATCTTGCACAGCAAGAAAGGTGTGCGGCCCAACACAGATACAGCCGGAATGTCAGCGACTCAAGGCCGCCTGCTTCTACAAGGCAGGCCGAATGACAGCGGTTTGTAAAGACGGGTGGTGTTTTAAATTAATACCGGTATTTATAAGTATAACGAAGCCCGCCGGGTGGCGGTTTTGGTTTCAGGCGGCGGAACGAATTTGCAGGCGATTATCGACGCGAAGGGGCGCGGCGAGCTGCCCCACTCGGATATTGCGCTTGTCGTTTCGTCCGGCAGGGATGCCTTTGCGCTTGAGCGGGCAAAAAAGGCCGGCATAAATTGTTTTGTACTGGATGAGACGGACTATACAAACAACGATGTTTTTGACGGTGTCAAATATGACGATGATTT
>JAITAE010000166.1 GCA_031284295.1 Spirochaetaceae bacterium | reverse complement strand
CGGGGCCGGGCTACCTGTTGATGCCGGGATGCGACATTCCGCCCTCGACGCCCGCCGAAAACATCAAAGCGATGAGCAGGCTGGCCCACACCGGCAGCGGCAGTTATATAGTTAATAGTTAATAGTTAATAGTTAATAGTTAATAGTGCAGATTGAGGGTGTAATCCAGTAAGGATTGAGGGTGTAATCCAGTAAGGATTGAGGGTGTAATCCGGTAAGGATTGAGAGCGTAATCCAGTAAGGATTGAACCGCATGGAAATCGTTCCCTTTGTATCAAGAGTCATAGAAGACCCGGCATATAACTGGGACAACATCGCCGCCGGTGTACTTAAAAGTAGGCCGGTGCCTGTTGCGCTTGTGGATTTATTGGTTGCTTTGGCAGTTTGCGGGGTAAAATATCACCTTGCAAGCAATTTTCAAGAGTTTAAGCGCAAAGCGCAACAAACTCCTAGGAGGATAAAAAATGAAAGAAGACTTGTTGAAAAAACTTTCCGATTCCGTAGTAAATATGGATGAAGATGAGGCCGTCAAATATTCAAAACAGGCGGTAGAAGAGGAACTTGACAGCTATACCGCGATTGACAAGGGGCTTGCCAACGGTATGGAACGGGCGGGCAAGCTTTTTGACGAGGAGGAGTACTTTGTACCCGAACTCATCATCTGCTCGGACGCGATGAACGCGGGTATATCCGTGCTGAAGCCGCATCTGAAACAGGAAAACGTCAGGAAAAAGCTCAAGGGCGTGATCGGCGTTATCGAAGGAGATACGCATGATATAGGCAAGAATCTTGTCAAAATCATGCTGGAGTCTTCCGGCTTTGAAATTATCGATCTGGGAAGGGACGTGCCGCCCGGCGACTTTGTGAATAAGGCTGTGGAAACGGAGGCGAAATTCATACTGCTTTCCAGCCTTATGACGACGACGATGGACAACATGGCGGAAGTCGTGCGGATACTGCAAAAAACCGGGGTACGGCAGCAGTTCAAGGTGGTCGTGGGCGGGGGGCCCATCAGCCAGGCCTTTGCGGACCGCATCGGCGCGGACGGCTACGCGAAAAACGCCAACGAAGCTGTCCGGCTCTGCAAGGATCTTGCCGGCGTGGAGGCATGATGGCGGATGTTTTTTCACCGGGAGAACGTCTTGAACGGACGCTGAACAAAAAGGGAACGGAGCGCCCTCCCGTCATTTGTCCGGGCGGCATGATGAACGCCGCCATCGTGGATGTGATGGAGAAGGGCGGCCATACGCTGCCGGAAGCGCATCACGATGGCGGCCTGATGTCCGCCCTGGCGGAGGATGTGAGCGCATATACGGGCTTTGAGAATTTCGGCCTCCCGTTCTGTATGACGGTGGAGCCTGAGGCGCTGGGCGGTTCCGTTGATTACGGTTCGCTGAAATGCGAACCCAAAATCGCGCGCGAGATTTTCGCGCGCGCGGAGGCTGCTTGGTACTGCGAAAAAGGCGCGATAGCGCGGAGCAAGCGCGGGGGCGAGGTTCTGAAGGCGGTAAATATTCTTTCGGAAAAGCACCCGGACATACCGGTAATCGGCAGCCTTACCGGGCCGGTAAGCTCCGCCGCCTCCCTCGTTGAACAGTTTGCCTTTTTCAAGGACCTGTACCGCGACAAAGAGAATTCCCACAAATTTTTGTCTTACGTGACGGATCAACTGATTGACTGGGCTCTGCTCATGATTGAATGTGGCGCGTCCGTTATTTCCATCGCCGACCCCACCGCTACCGGAGAGATTCTCGGTCCGCGCCTTTTCGAGGAGTACGCCCTCCTCTACATAAACAGGATCGTAAACGCCGTGCATGGCGCGGGAAAGCCGGTAATCGTGCACATTTGCGGCGATATAAAGACGGTAAAAAAGCATTTTTTCAGTTTACAGGGCGACGCCCTCAGCGTTGACGCGATGGTGAATTTGGCTGAGATAAAAAAAGAAAACGCCGCCGTTACGACAATGGGCAACCTCAGCACATACCTTCTTGAGTCGGGCAGCCCTGAAAGGATTAACATGGCGGCCCGCGCGCTTATCGAAAAAAACATCGACATCATGGCTCCCGCCTGCGGCCTGTCAACGTCAAGCCCGCTCGCAAACATCCAGTCGTTTACCGGCGCGGTTAAGGAAGCGCGGCGTGGCTGACATTGTTTTTGTCAGCTTTACAGGCGGCGCGGAAAAACGTACAAATGTTCACGCGGAAGCGGGTATCAACATTCTTGACGCGGCGCGGCTTGGCGGGGTACTCATCGAGACGCCGTGCGACGGGGCCGGAACCTGCGGAAAATGCGGCGTAACCATCGCCTCCTCAAACGAATGTGTCCTCGCCTGTAGTACAAAAATCAGGGACGGGGCTGTCTATATCGCGCCGGACTACGAGGCCAAAAACAAGAGTCTCCGCATCCTGTCGGAGCGTCTGTCGTTGGAATGCGAAAAAGAGCCGTTCATCACCAAAAGGTATCAGGATGGAAAGACAAACGTTTACGGCGGCGGACGGCTGCTCGGCAGCGAGGCGGGGGACAGCACCGCCTTTCTGTACGGCCTCGCGGTTGACATAGGCACGACTACGATCGTCACGGAACTTGTCAATATACTGAGCGGCGAAACGATAGCTTCCGAATCGGCGCTGAATCCCCAAACCAGGTATGCCCAGGATGTTTTGGGACGGATTCATTTTGCCGGAAAAGAGGACGGCCTTGAAACGCTTTACAGGGATTTTGTTACCGTTCTTAACGGCATGATACGGGGACTTGCGGCAAGGGCCGGTATCAATAGTGAATACATTTACGAGTTGGTTTATTCCGGCAACACTACAATGCTTCATCTGGCCTGCGACACGGACCCGTCAAGCCTTGGCCGCTACCCGTACACTCCCAAAATAACGGGCGGCCTCCATGTAACTGACAAAAACATCGCGGCGTCCCCGTATGCGCTGATCTACCTGCCGCCGGTGATTTCCGCCTGGGTGGGCGCGGATATAAGTTCCGGCATTCTGGCCGCCGGTCTGGAGCGCGAAAGCGGGGTATCTCTTTTCGTTGACATAGGCACGAACGGGGAGATGGCGCTGGCAAAGGACGGCAGGCTGGCTGCCTCCTCCACGGCGGCCGGTCCCGCTTTCGAAGGGATGAATATATCCTGCGGTATGCGGGCTTCCGCCGGCGCGGTCGAAGCGTTCAGTATAGACGAAAACGGCTCCTGCTCTTTCCACCTGATAGGCGGCGCGGCAAAGGCCGAAGGCATTTGCGGCAGCGGGCTTCTCGACATCGCGGGGGAGTTAGTAAGGACAGGTCTGATCGACAAGCGCGGGCGCTTTGTCCCGCCGGAAGACGGCGCGTACCCCAAGCTGGCGGGCAGGATGAGGCCGGTTGACGGAAAGTCAGCGTTTTTTATCACGGACAATGTGTATGTCGCGCAGAAGGATGTCAGGCAGATTCAGCTTGCAAAGAGCGCGGTACGCTGCGGTATCGAGCTTCTACTTGCCCGTTTCGGCAACAGCGCCCGCGATGTTGACAGGGTTATAATCGCGGGTTCTTTTGGTTATCACCTGAACGAAAAGAGCCTTACCGGTATCGGCCTGCTGCCTGAACAGTTTGCTGGTAAGGTGTCTTTTGCCGGTAACACGTCCCTCGCGGGGGCCGCCGCCCTGCTCATAAACGCGCCGCTCAGGGATCGCGTCAAAGAGATTGCCGCCGGTGTTGAAAAGATAGAGCTTGCCCAGGACTCAAGCTTTGAACGCGCCTTCATAAACTACATGTCTTTTTAATCCGCGCCGCCAATCACTCATCAAAGGGATATTCTAAATCGTCCACTGATTACACGGATTACACGGATTGACACTCTTCACTCTTAACTCTTAACTAATCACTAATCACTAATCACTACTCACTGCCGCCGCTCAGCCACCTCTCAAGGACGACTCCACAGCCGCCTAGCGGCGGCTTGACACGCCCAGCCCCCCCGTACTATACTGTCAGCAGGTATCTAACGGGTAAGCTCACAAGCAACGGTTTCCACGTCTACAGCCGCTGCCGGCGGCCTTGCGGCGCTTTCCGGCGCGCACTATTCACTGCTCACTCACTACGTCAGCCGAATCGCCTGGGCAGACTCGACAGCCGCCTGGCGGCAGCCTCACTATTCACTATTCACTGCTCACTATTCACTATTTACCCCCCCCCCCCCCCCAGTACGCGGATAACTTTCGCGCGTGCATATTTTCTGTAAAGAATACTACCTGTTATAAAGATGTTTTCTCTTTAAGAAACAGTTTTCATTTTCTGTCACTCACCGGAACACAGTTCCGTTGGAACAGTGTTTCCGTTTATATCTTTTCCCAAATCTTT
>JAITAE010000105.1 GCA_031284295.1 Spirochaetaceae bacterium | reverse complement strand
GCTGCCCCCTCGTGAACTTGTAGAAGGCGAATTTTGGAACAGGCTCTCTTTTTTACTATATTAAAAATATGAAGGTTTTTATAATGCGTAACAAATTTTTATCTCTATCTATCTATTTTTTTATGGTGTTTTTTACCATAGTTTGTATATCAAGCTGCGAAATTCTTGCTCCTAAGCAATCTGCCTCCGGTTCATCAGAGGGAAGCAATCAGAATAACACAAATGACAATCAGACGCCGCAGCAGCCACCCAACTCCTCTCAACCTTCGCAGACTCCCGGTATACAGAATCTTGTGTGGTATGTTTCTGACAGCGGCAAAGACTCCAACGCCGGGACGGATGCTTCAACGCCCCTGGCCTCGGTGCAGACGGCGCTGAGCCGCATAAAAACGGCCTACAAGGGTGGAAATTGGCCCACCGGTGAAAGCGCGACCATCGTAATCAGCGGAACGATAAGGGCTTCGGGCTCTTTCGATTCCAGTAAGGCCATGATCAATGTTGCCGGGGCCGGCAGCTATCCGCCCATCATTCTGAAAGGAGACCCCAACCAGAAAGGGGTGTTAGATGCCAACCGGAACAGCAGTGATGACGGCCGGGTTCTGTATATTGCAAACAATAAAGTAACCCTGGAGGACGACCTGACCCTCACCGGGGGTTATACCCTATGGGGCGGCGGCGTGCTGGTGGGACTCCCTGGCACACCGCCCACCGATGGGGAGTTTGTTATGGCCGGGGGAGAAATCTCCGGCAACTCAGGCGGACTGGGCGGCGGCGTTATGGTGTACAAGGGCAGCATGACCATGACCGGCGGAGATATAAAGAACAATGTCAACGATGAATTTAGCGGCGTCCCGGGATCGGGAGGAGGCGTATATCTCTATGAGAACAATGCCTTTACCATGTTCGGGGGAAACATCAGCGGGAACGGCGGGGCGAAAACGGACAAGGGTGGCGGGGTGTTAATAGACGGCAAGGCCCACTTTACCCTGGCCGGCGGGAAAATCCTCAATAATAACTCATTTACCGAGGGAGGAGGGTTGCAGGTATTGCCCCTCGGCGAATTTACCATGTCAGGGGGTACCATAAAAGGCAACACCAGCGCCAAAGACGGCGGGGTGTCTGTGTCCCCGTATGGCGCGACATTCACCAAAACAGGCGGAAACATCAGCGAGAATACGCCGAACTAAGACGCCGGCTCAATGCGCACATGTTGAGTCATTGATCCTTTCTTGAAAAATCCTTGTAAATGTAAAAATTACCAACAAGGGGGCCGTGCGGCCCCCTGATTTTTGCTTCCCCGCCGCGCCGCTTATCCCGCCCGGCCAAGTCCGTCTGTCCGCAAACTGGTTTCTTACAGCGTATTCGGCGAATCGAGCGCGGCGGGAAGCTGCATACTGGTTTCAAAGTAACCGGAGAGCCGTTTTTTTACGCTGATGTCTAGCAGAGCGTAGCCTTTCTCTTCGTTGAGCTTAAAACCGCGTATCAACAGCGGGTCCTGCGCGGAAAGACCGGCTTCGTCAGCCACGGAGCCGCGCACCACTTTTTTTATAAGGAGTGAGGGAGTGAATTTGCCCGTGGCGCCGTTCTGCAAAATGATGCCGAAAAGCGGCGCCGCCATCCGCTCGCGGCTGTCTATTTTTGCCGCTTCCGCAAGGGGAAGCGCCGGGCGTTCGGCGCTCTGCATCACGCGGCGCTTGCCATCTCCGGTTTCCAGAGCGACCAGTTCGCCGGGACGATTCTGGAACAGGCTGTCTTGAAGCGCTGTTATGAAACGGCCGTCTTCCTGAATAAGCGTCTGATAGTTAAGGCTTTTTATCGAGACGCCGTCCGGCACGTGAAGGTCGGCGGCGGGTGTAAGCGGGGCAACGTAAAGGATTTCCGTACCGGCGGGCGTTTCCGCAAGTGTAAGCCCCAGCCATGGACGTTTTGCCTTGCCGCCCTTGATCATGCCGGGCAGCGCGGCGGCAAGCCGTTCCGCCGGAACGGCAAAGTTCAAGCCCGGAAACTGCTCTATACCGGCAAAAACTATGCCTACAAGCCGTCCCTCAATATCTATAACAGGGCCGCCTGAGTTTCCGTGGTTCACAGCGGCATCAATCTGAATCACATCCCCTATTTGCAGGAGCCGCCGCCCTGTCGCGGAGACTATCCCCATAGTAACCGTTTTTTCAAGCCCGACAGGTGAGCCTATCGCCAGAATCGTATCGCCGACTTTAGGTTTTATACGGTCAACGACAGAAAACACATAGGCACTCTTGTACTCGGTCTTTATTAACGCCAGATCAAGCGTTTTGTCCCAGCCGATGACTTTTGCCGGTATGCGGGGGCTTGTCGCATCCCCCATCCTGATGTACATACGGGAGTAACCCTCGTAGCCGGGGTCAACTTCGCTGGCAATGACATGGTAGTTTGTTATCAAGAGGCCCGACGCATCAACAAAAAACGCGCTGCCAAGCACTCTGTCGTTAAAGCCCCGGCCTCTTTCCACTTTTATCCCGCGGTCTACAAGCACGGTAGCCACACCTTTTATCATGTCGGCGGGGCTGTCGCGCCCTTCGGCATAAGCGCGTAAATCCTGCGGCGTTTCGGCATGAAAGCTGTCGGCCAGGTTAAGAAAGTATGCCGCCGTGCGCCGCTGCCGTGCCTTGACTGCCCGTTCAAGGAACAGGAGGGTGTCTGAGGCTTTGAGCGCGCTGTACTGCTCCGCACGCACCGCCGTCAAAAAGGCCGCCAAATCGTTACCGCTGTCAAGGTATTCTTTGGCTTCCGCCAAAAGGTATGCGCCGTTTGCGCCGGTTTCGGCACTGAGGCCAAGCGCGGACAGTGAACGTTCAAACGAGGCCGCGTCATCCCAACGTTTTTCTGCCACGGCTTCGGCCTGATATTCCGTCAGATTTTTTACGGCCCTGTCCCACAGCGCGGAGATGTTTTCCGCCGCCGCCGACCACCTGTCGCCGGAGTCACCGTTTACCGGTTTCCCGTCCGCCATGCCGCCATACATGGCCTCGTACATCCCGATAAGGTGTATCGCCTTCTCCGGCTCAGTATCCACCGCTTCTTCAATCTGTTCAATGCGAAAGTCCCGCGTTGGACGCGGTGGCTTTAGGCGTTCCTCAACGCTTTTCATCGAAATGCAGGATGAAAAAAGCGCTATCATAAGCAAAAGCGCCTGAGTTTTACGGTTCTTCACGGTATTCAACAAAACCATCCCCGTCCCAATCACTCTCTATGATTTCAATTTCAGGCATTGCGCCGGACAGCCGGAGAAAAGTATCCGCCGTCTGCTTAAAACGCCGCACGGTTTCCATACGCCCGTCAAGGTCAAGGTCTATACGCTGAAAAAGAGGCAAACCTCTTTCATAGGAGGTTTCCGCAACTAAGCGCTCGTTAAGGTATTCTTTTGCGGAATAAATAACGCCGCCTTCGCAGTCGATTCGCTCGACGCTGCCCGGAAAATTACTGCCGGGACGCTCGATGCGGTAGGCGTAGGCAAGCGCGAGTTGCTCCGTAAACGTTACGGGGCCGCCTACGGGCTCAGGCCACAGGATTCCTCCATCCGGGCCGCCCAGCGTTTCAAAGCGCACGGCGGGATAGTTGAGTTCCGCCGGACGGAAAAAATATCGCGTCTTACCCCGCGCTGCATCGCGCAGTGCGGGGTACTTTTCCCAGACGATGAAAACTTTGTCGATCATGCCCGCCGCCGGGCCGTCGATATAGGACAATTCGGCGCTGCTAGGCCAGCCGGATTCAAATACGACAAGGATTTCGTCAACGCCGTCCTGATCCTGATCCAGTGAGTACGATTCAAGTATCCCGTCACGGTACCCGGCGCGGGAATTTACCAGCCCGTCCCCGTTGCTGTCTCCCGTAATCTCGCCGGAAAACGCCAGCAGCCGTCCGCTAAACACGGCCCGCGCCGCATCCGTGCGCAGCAGGCCCCACACGCCAAGCAGCGTATCACGGTCAATCACCGGCAAAACCTCGCCGGGGCCGGAAGCGGGCGCGGGCGCGGCAAAAAGTTCGTCAAGCGCCGTGTCCTCGTCGATAAGCCCTGTCTCAAGGCAGACCGGAAGCGCGGCGATCCGCGCCCCGCGCCCCGCCGCGCCAGATTCGCGCCAGGCGGCAAGTAGACGCCGCGCCTCGTCCCTGTCGCTGATAAACGGAGCGGCGTAGCGTATCAGATCGCCGTCAATATCCAGCAGCGCGGGGAGCCGTTTAAGCGCGGTATCGACAAGTTCCCTCTCCCTGCCGTCCGGCACAAGCCTGCCCGCGGCGCGGCGGAACAGGATGCGCGGGAAGGCCGGGTTGTAAGGATAGCGTTCAAAGGTCCAGGCAAGCTCGGCGTAAAAATTCGGCGCACCCGCTAATTGCAATGCCGAAAGCCGCAGCTCCGCCGCCCGTTCATCCTCGTTCAATTCGGAAAGCGCGTTCAGGGCATCGTTGTACATACCCAAACGAATCAGCGCCTCGGCCTCGACGTAAATGGCGTCCCTCCTCGAGTACAGCGTCCAACGGTCCGTAGCCAGCGCGAGCCGCGCCGCCGTCAGCACCTCGCGCGCGGGGGCGGAAAGTTCTTTTTTGACGAGCGCCAGCAGGTACGAAAGGTCGGAAGAAGCCGAGGCGTAATCGGCGGCCCGCAGCAAAAAGGCTTCCGCCTGCGGAAAGCGCTTTTCCCGAAAAGCGCTTTCCGCCCACATCGCATACCGCGCCGCTATCGCCTCCTCGCCGGTGGGTCGCGGCTCATTTTCCTGCGCGGGCAGGTTTCCCGCCGCGGCAAAAGCGTAAAGACAGGCAAACATCAGACAGAAAAACGATTTCATAGCGGCTTAGGCTCTGCAAACCTCGATACCGGGAAGTTTTTTGCCTTCCAAAAGTTCCAGGGAAGCTCCGCCGCCGGTAGAGACATGGCTCATTTTGCCGGCAAGACCGAATTTATTCACCGCGGCAACGGAATCCCCGCCCCCGACAACTGTAATGCAACCTTTCGGCGTTGCGGCGGCCACGATTTTGGCAAGTTCTTCTGTTCCTTTGGCGAAGGCGTCGAACTCAAACACGCCGACAGGCCCGTTCCAGACTATAGTTTTTGCCCCGCCAAGCGTTTTTCTGTAAACTTCTATCGTTTTGGGGCCCACATCCATGCCCATAAGGTTATCCGGCAGGTCTATTCCGTCTACAGGAACCGGTTTTGACGCCGCGTCAAAGGCTTCCGCCGCCAAATGGTCCACCGGCAGCACGATCTTTACCCCCGTTTTTTCCGCCACGGCAAGGATTTCCTTTGCCGTGCCAAGCTGGTCATCCTCTACGAGGGACTTCCCAATCTTGTGCCCCTGGGCCTTCAGAAATGTGTACGCCATGCCTCCGCCTATGACCAGCGCGGAGGCGTTTTTCAAAAGACTCTCCAGCACGGCAATCTTGGATGACACCTTGGCCCCGCCGATTATCGCGACAAGCGGCTTTTTCGGGTTGGTAACCACCGGTTCCAGGTAGTTCACCTCTTTTTCCATCAAAAACCCGGCTACGGCGGGCACAAACTTCGCGATACTCGCCGTGGAAGCATGATCGCGGTGCGCCGTCCCGAACGCGTCGTTTACAAAAATATCGCCGTAAGAAGCAAGCTCTTTCGCCAGCCTGTCCCGCTCCGCCCCGTCCTTCGACGTTTCTTCCTTGTGGAAACGGGTATTTTCCAGCATTATCACAGTACCGTCAGGCTGCGCGTCGATGAAGGACTTCTTGCCGAAACAACCGTCTTCACCGGCAAAAACCACCGGTTTTCCCAGCTTGCCGGCAAGGTATTCGGCGACCGGCCTCACGCGGCATTTACCCTGTATGAAAGCGGCCTCGTCAAAACTTTTACCGGCCTTCTCAGCCTTCTCGCGGGCAGACTTTACATCCTTCGCGGGATCACCCAGATGACTCATCAGAGTAAGGGTCTTTGCGCCCCGCTCCAGAATGTAGTTGATGGTCGGCAGCGCCGCGACAACGCGCGTATCGTCCTGCACGACGCCGTCCTTCATCGGCACGTTAAAATCAACTCGCATGACTACACGCTTGCCCCTAAGGTCAAGCGATTTTACCGTCTTTAGCATAGTTTTCTCCTCTACAGAACAAACTATAGTGAATTTTCCAGTTTCCATAAAGCCCCCGCGCGGCCAGCCGCTTTAAAGTCCGCTACGCGGTAGCATACCCCCAGTATTCATTCATTCATTCTTCATTATGAAGGGGGCGCTGTTTTCCATGCCGTTACCGGCACATAGGGGCATCATCGCCGCGCCCCCTACGCTCCATAACCGCTTATCTGTTGTGTGGAGTTTGCGCTAAACGCAAACTCCTAAAATAACCGCGCAAGCGGTTATTACGCTACCCCCCAAATACGCCGCCCCCTCTCAGGGACGACTCCTCAGCCGCCGGGCGGCCTCACTAATCACTAATCACTATTCACTATTCACTATTCACTATTCACTACCGCCGGGCGGCCTCACGCTTCATTGGTTGTGGCTTGTAATCAGACTGGCAGCGTGTTACGCAGCTCGCCTGAGATTTCGTCAATGAAGTCCCATGAATTGAGAGCGGCGGGCGGAGGATCGCACAGCGCGGCAAGATCGCCTGTCATTTTGCCGCTTTCTACCGTCCGCAGCGTAG
>JAITAE010000086.1 GCA_031284295.1 Spirochaetaceae bacterium | reverse complement strand
TAAAAAACGCAGTTTTGTAAGGCTTTAGCCTTTTAAACTGCAAGACTGTGAGATAACCAACCGGGTTATCGAACAAGTCTATTACTCCAGCAAAAGAGAACCCTCCGGGTACGTGATGTCGCGGCGTTTGGAGTTTATTGCGGGAAAAGACAGAGCGAAGAGCCCTACGCGCCCCGCAAACATCGTAGCTATTATGATCCACTTGCCTGCCGTGCTTAGGGACGGCGTTATTCCCAGGCCAAGGCCCACAGTTCCGAACGCCGATATGCTGTCGAATATCAAAGCCCCCAAAGGTTTACCGCGCAGACCTTCCGCAACGCTCAATGCGCAGATACAGATAAGCAGCAAGAATAAGGCTTTCAGTACAAAAACCAGCGCGTTATGAATCGTCGCCGAGCGGAGCCGGTGGTGAAAAACATTCATATCACCGTACTTGTCCGGCTTTTTTAACAGAAAAACCAGAACTACAA
The DNA here is from genome assembly GCA_031284295.1 of Spirochaetaceae bacterium. Taxonomy (GTDB): domain Bacteria; phylum Spirochaetota; class Spirochaetia; order Treponematales; family Breznakiellaceae; genus JAIRMY01. Next base: position 4,175 of record JAITAE010000086.1, on the reverse strand, counting down.
AAAGCGTTGTTACTTTTATGCCGCCCGCAATCGAACCGGGAGCGCCGCCGATTATCATCAACAGGCAGGTAAGCATCTTTGACGGCTGACAAAAACTACTTTGAACTGTCACCTCAAATCCCGCGCTACGGGTATTTACCGATTGAAAGAATGAATTAACGGCCGCATAAAGCGTATTCATGCCGCTAAACGCCCGCCCGCGTTCAAAAATAAAAAACAAAACCGTTCCTGATAAAAGAAACAGCGCCGTCATAAACAGCACAACTTTGCTGTGATAACTCAGTTTGCGTATGCGTCCCCCGGCGAGACGCAGTATGTCATGCAGTACAAGAAAACCCAAACCGCCCAATATAACCAGTACGCACAGAACCAGCATAACGGGAATATCATCTGAAAAGATAAGCAGTTGGGAAGGTAGAACGGAAAGGCCCGTGTTGCAGAACGCGGATACCGAATGAAAAACCGCCATAAAGAGCCAGTCATCCAGGCTGCGCCGGTAAAAAAGAAAAGACAACAGAACGGCCCCCGTCAATTCAATTATAAATGTAAATATGATAATGCTGCGTATGATGAGTCTAGGGCGGTATTCAATGTCATCGAGGAAAAAATTCTTTATCGCGTCCGTTCCCGTAAGTCCAAAACGCCTGCCGGGAATGATAAGGGTAAGGCAGCTAAAACTTATTATGCCAAGCCCCCCTATCTGTATTAAACAGAGCAGCGTCAATTCCCCCGCCCGGCTAAACTGCGATATGTCTATCGTCGAAAGACCGGCAACGCAGACTGCCGAAGCCGCGGTAAATACGGCGTCTGTAAAAGTTAAATCCTCCGGCCACGCGCCGCTGAATTTAAGTACCAGGGCCCCTGAAAAAATAACCGTCAGAAAAAACGCAAGCAGGCCGAATGAGCTAAAATTAGTAAAAAGCTTCCTAAGAAATTTGTGGTGCAGATTACCCCCCCCCCCCCCAATTGCTTCATTATTCGCAGCGGTGTCTAATACCCCCGCACCCTTTCGCGTGTGAGCGTTAGGGAGGTCAGGATTGGCAACGCCAACAAAATGGTAGTAGACGGATTTGCTATGCAAATCTTCACCGTTAAATAATACTTGTAACGCTTACAAGATACCCCGCCGCAAACTCGTTTGTACATTCAGGGCGGGGAGCTTCATTGATTTACTCAGGCAGAATGCCGTTTTGTTCGATAACGCGCTCGCTGCCGTCCGGCATAATCGCGGTAATTGTCGGATTTTTGACCAAACCGTCAAGGTGTATCAGGCTGGGCGCGTCCTCGTCATAGTTTTGCCCTATCGCAAAATGGCAGGTGTTAAACGCCTTTTCATCCTCAAGCATATTCCCGCTGATGTGCGCCGCCGGATTGAGGCCTATCCCCAACTCGCCTATGTTCCGCGCGTTTTTCGAGTAAAGGCTGCCCAGCCCGGCGGGGATACGGCCTTCTTTCTCAAATTGAACGGCGTTGCGCTCGGCCAGCGTTACCGTCTCGCGCAGTTCGTAAGCCTCCCTGCCGCCTGAAATCTCGCGGACAAAGCCTTTCTCCACCACGCACCTGATCGGCGACTTTATCAGAATGTCTTTGTCGTGCAGGCTGATGGAACCGTCAAAGACGATCACCCCTTCCGCGGTACCGTTTTCAGGACTGATGAACGTTTCACCCGCCGGCAAATTCCCGCCGCTCCCCGCCGCTGAAAAATCCCCGTCATCGCATTTTGCCTTGCGCCCGGAAAGGCCAATAACTATATCCGTACCGCCAGGCGCGCTGACCCTGACGGACATTGCCTCATCCAGTATCGCGCCGGTATGTGCGCAACGTTCTTTCAGCAGCACGTAATCTATGGGCACGGTACGCGCAAACGACTCAAGCGTTGCCGCCGGCGACCAAAAAGCGCGGCACGTCTTCTCACCATACTGCTTCAGGTGAAAGATATGGTCGTAACTCCGGCCATCATACTGGTAAGGCGCGGCGATCCCCTTTTCGTCCTTGCCCAGCTTTCCGGCGCTTACAGAGATGACTATCTCCGGCGACGCGTTAAACGCCGCAATCAGCGTATCCTCCGCAAAATCCATCTGACTCTTGTACGGCTGAAACACAAGCACGGGCCGCCCGCCCGCCTCCAGCGCCTCATCGTACAGGGCCATCGATATGAGCGCGGCATCACGCGCGGGGTTGCTTATTATCAGAAGCCGCTCGCCGGCTTTCATCTTCAAAGCCTCCCGCACCGCAATCCGGGCCGCCCGCCGCGGTTTTTCATCCGCCGCGGCAATCTCCGCGCCGGAGAAACTGTAAATCGCTTTTTCCATACATTCGATTGTACTCATCCGGTAATGGCAGGGCTAGTAGGCAGCCGGTTTTAAATAAGTGAATTAAGAAAACTGCCACCAATATCCACGAAAGAAAAACAACCCTTTTCATTAACCGCTGTTTGTCGATTCAAGCAAATTTCCCATCTATTATATTCTCGATATCCCTAGTTTGATTGTCTGATTCATAGGTCTTAATAAGTTGTCCGGGGAAAAATTATAGAAAATTGTAAAGCAAAAAACCTGCACATAACAGGCCTGTATATGCTTCGGGGCTAGGCGGCTGGGAGCCGTCCTTGGAAGGGGACCGGGCGGCGGCAGTGAGTAGTGAGTAGTGAGTATGTCGCGTAATCCGCGTAATCCGTGGATGATTTAGAAAACTCTTTTGAAGAATGAATCATTAAAGACCTAGTAAATTGCAAGGGCAATACCTGACATACCTGCGTATGTTAAAGCCGCTGGGGTATGCTACCGCGTAGCGGATTTAAACCCACTGGTGGGGGCGGCGGATTGGGGGGTAGGGCGCCCGTAGGGGGGCGCGACGATTAGGCCCCTATGTGCCGAGCGGCATGGAAATAGCGCCCCCCTTCATATCAAGAATCATTGTGAACATAGTAAATCGCAAGGACAACAACTGACATACCCGCGTACTTTAAACCCCACTGGTGGGGCTGGCGGCCTGGTGGGGGATTACATTTGTAATGAAAATACGATTTTTGCAAAAAAAGCAAAGCAGATACGGAAGCGGCGCATAAATATAAGTATGGAAACCTTAAACCTTTCAAAAAAATTGTGCCTGTTAGGGGAATTTCTATTCCCGCTGAACTGCGCCGCTTGCGGCGGAACGCTACTTAGCGAGGAGGAGGCGTGGATTGGCCTCTGCGGAGAATGCGCCGAAAGCTTTCCGTTAAAGTCCGAAAAACGCTGCGCCGTCTGCGGACGCCCGCTAATATCCGAACTGGAAGTCTGCATGAACTGCCGCAAGAACGCTGAAAATGCCTACGACAGCATGACGCTGCTGTACCCGTACACCGGCAGGGAGCAACAGGTTTTGAAAGCGTACAAATTCGGTAAACACCGATCCCTCGCGCGGTTTTTTTCCGAAAAAATACTGTACGCGATGAACGGTTTGCGGGCCGGCAAAGCCTTGCCACTGGAAGTCCCATGGATACCGGTACCGCCCAGAGCGGGCAAGTTAAAGACGGCCGGATGGGATCAAGTGGAACTGATAGCCCAAACGCTGGAAAACCTTTATCACGTCCCGGTGCTGCGCTGCCTCAAACGGCTGGCCTCGAAAACCCAGAAAAAACTTGGAAAATCTGAGCGTATGACAAACCTTAAAGGCCGCATAATCTGTTCAGGTGAGGCGCCGGAAGAAGCGATTGTCTTTGACGATGTTTTTACAACCGGATCGACGATGAAGGTCTGCGCTGAGGCACTGAAGAGCGCCGGGTCAAAAAGGATACACGGGGTATGTTTGTTTTACGGTTAACATCAGGCGCGCGGACGATTTTTTGAAAGGCGCTTTAATTTTATTGATTTATACGGCAAGTTTGATTTGTATATGCCAAACAATGAGCCTCAGATAATTTTCTCAAGCGATGAGTACCTTATCCTGTACAAGCCGCCTTTCATGCATAGCGCGCCGCTTTTGCCTGGCGAGCGGGGGACTCTGTCCGCCTGGTGCGCGGAACGTTTTCCGCGATTTCTTTCGGTACGCGGCAAAAAACCGGTGGAAGGGGGACTCCTGCACCGGCTTGATTACGAGACAAGCGGGCTTGTTTTTGCCGCCCTTACTCAGCGGGTCATGGACGCTATGCTGACTCAGCAGGGGCGGGGACTGTTTGTAAAGGATTACGAGGC
>JAITAE010000073.1 GCA_031284295.1 Spirochaetaceae bacterium | reverse complement strand
ACGTTGACGGACGCGCTTCGCTTGACGGCGCCGTTACGCACGTAGCAACCCGCGATCACGCCCGTTTTGGAAATTTTGAACACTTCGCGCACTTCCACATCGGCGATAACCTCTTCTTTTGTGTCCGGTTTGAGCAGTCCCTCCATCGCCTTTTCCATGTCCTCGACCACGCGGTAAATCACGTTGTAACGGCGAATGTCAACCTTTTCTTGATCGGCAAGTGCCTTGGCCTTGGGCGTGGGACGCACGTTAAAGCCTATCAGTATCGCGTTGGACGCGGAGGCCAAATCGACATCGCCCTCGTTGATGGCGCCCGGCAACGCCTGTATCACGGCCAGACGCACCTCTTTTGTGGACAGTTTTTCTAGGCTTGACCTCAGCGCCTCGACAGAACCCTGCACATCGCCCTTAATTATGACTTTAAGCTCCTGAATCTCGCCGTCGCTTATCGTGTCGTACAGGTTGTCCAGCGTAATTTTGCGTATGTTCTTTGCGTCCTCGAAACGTTTAAGTTCCTGCCGTTTTACCGAAAAACTTCGGGCAACCTTTTCGCCTTCAACCACCTGCAGCGGATCGCCGGCGTTGGGTATACCCTCAAAACCGAGCACCTCTACCGGCATCGCGGGCGAGGCCCTGTCTATGCGGGCACCTTTGTCGTTAAAAATCGCCCTGACTTTGCCCGGCCAGATTCCGGCTACAAACGAATCGCCAATCTCCAGCACGCCCCTTTCGATGAGTATCGTTGCGACGATGCCCCGTCCGTGATCTATGCGCGATTCAAGGATTTTGCCTTCCGCGCTACGGTTGTAATTTACGCGAAGGTCGAGGATTTCCGCCTGCAACAGGATCGCTTCGATGAGTTTATCGAGGCCCTCTTTTTTTAGCGCGGAAAGCTCCACAAACATCGTCTGACCGCCCCATTCTTCGGGCTGGAGGCCGAGTTCCGAAAGCTGGCTTCTTACCTTGTCGGGGTTTGCGTCCGGCTTGTCGATCTTGTTTATCGCGACGATTATCGGAACGTCCGCCTCTTTTGCGTGGTTTATCGCCTCGATGGTCTGAGGCATCACGCCGTCGTCCGCCGCGACGACAAGCACGACTATGTCCGTAACCTGGGCCCCGCGGCTCCGCATACGGGTAAACGCTTCGTGGCCCGGCGTGTCAAGGAAGGTGATGCTGCCGTTGGGCGTTTCCACCATGTAAGCGCCGATATGCTGGGTTATGCCGCCGAATTCGCCGGAAACGACATCGGCGCTACGGATCGCGTCCAGCAGTTTTGTCTTGCCGTGGTCAACATGACCCATCACGGTAACAACGGGCGGGCGCGGCGTCATCGAGTCGGCGTCGTCCGCCTCCGTTTCTATCAAGGTTTCATCGTACAGACTTACGATGTTCACATCCGCGCCGAATTCAGCGGCGAGTATAGCCGCCGTTTCCGAATCGATCTGCTGGTTTATCGTGACCATCTGCCCCATGCTCATGAGTTTTGCGATCAGGTCGGATGCCTTAAGGTTCATCTTGCGGGCAAGTTCTGAAACCGAGACCACTTCCATTATGTCGATGGATTTTGGTACGGGATTCGCGATCTGCATGGAACGTTTTCTGCCCTGACGGATTTTTTCATCCATCTCGATTTCTTTGTCGCGCCGCTGATAAACCGATTTTTTTGCTTTGAAAGTACGTTTTACGACGCCTTTGCCGTCCGTTGGGGGAGTCGCCGGCGTGGGTCGTCCCGCTCCGGGCCGGGAAGCGGCGCCGTAACCCGTCTGACCATAGCCGCCGGGCCTGTACCCGCCTCCGCCCTGTCCGGTGTAAGGAGGCCGTGTGCCGCCCTGTCCGGTGTAAGGAGGCCGTGTACCGCCCTGTCCTGTGTAAGGAGGCCGCGCGCCGCCCTGTCCAGTGTAAGGAGGCCGCGCGCCGCCCTGTCCGGTGTAGGGGGTCCGCGCGCCGCCCTGTCCGGTATAAGGAGCCCGCGCGCCACTCTGAAAACGTCCGCCACCGTAACTGTTACCCTGAACACCGCCCGCATCCCCGCCGTAGCCTTGTTTGAAGCCTTGTCCGCCTTTTACACCGGCATAAGTGCCGCTCTGCCCGCCTTGAGTACCCTGCCCGCCGCCACGCCGGTTGCTGCCGCGTCCAACGTAAGTTACCGGTTTACGGCCATCACTGCCGCCGCTGTGACCTGGGCCGGCCCGCGGTGTTTTAGGGCCGATAAATTTACCGCCTACCCGCCCCGCCTGAACCGCCGGTCTGGCCGTTTCTTTATAAATACTTACCTGATTCGTCTGAACGGCGGGCAAAACATCGTCTTTACCTTTTTCATCAGCCGGCAAAGGCTCCGTTACGGAAGCCGTTTGTACGGCTTCCGGGAGCTGGGCTTCCGGTGGCTGGACTGCATCGGGGGTCTGCGCGGCAATGTCCGGCACTGTTTTGTCCGGTTCCTCCGACTCCACGGCTTTGACCTGCACGGCATTAGGTTTAGCGGTACGAGCAATAACCTTTACTTTTGGCGCCGTTTTTTCAGCGGTCGCGGCGGTCTGCACCGCGCCTGCGGCGGTGGAATCTGCCGGCGGCCTCTTTCTTACTATTACGATTTTTTTCCGTTCCGCTTCCACGGGTTTAGTATCGCCTTCCGTACCGCCGCCGTTCCTAGAATTGGAATGTTTGATCAGTTCGGCCTTGGGTTTTTGGGTGTTTTCGGTATCAGCCGCCATTTTCCTTCCTGGAATTATTCCTCGTACTCAAAACTCAGCCCTATGCCGCAGGCGGGACAACTGCTCATATCGATAGTTATCTTTGCGCCGCATTCCGGGCAAAACAAGTCTTCGTCTATTTCTTCATCAAAAGCCGGTGGGGAGACTGCCTCTCCACCCTGCCCGCCGTCGCCTTCAAAACGTTCCGGCACAGCTCCGTCGGCAGCCTCGTCCGCCTGAGCCTGACTGTCTGAAACGTCCACCGTGTCATCGAATTCGTCTATTTTAACCTCAACCAACTCGTCAATCAGGTTGCGCAACGCGTCAAGCTGTTCCTTTTTGAGTCCTTCGATTTCCAGAAGCTTTTCGTCATCCGTGTTGATGAAATCTTCAATGTATTCAATATCATTTTGCGCAAGCAGAGCGGCCACCGTTTCGTCAACACCGGGCAGCTCGGATATGGTGGATATTTCATCCTCATACTCACCTTCACCAAACAGGCGTGAGGCGGCGGCCCGGGGCTCGGAAGTTATCCCCATCTCCTCAAACTGGGAAAGGGTTTTAACGTCTATTTCCCAGTCCACAAGCCGGTTTGCAAGCCTTACATTTAAGCCCTGCTTGCCAATCGCAAGTGAAAGCTGACTCTCGCTCACTATTGCAAGCGCCCTATGCCTGCCTTCGTCCAGGATGATAACCTCCCGCACTTCGGCCGGGGACAGCGCGTTTTTTATAAAACGCTGAGGGTCGGGATCGTACTTCAACACATCGATCTTCTCGCCCTCAAGCTCACGGATAATCGACTGAATCCGCACACCTTTGAGTCCTACGCAGGCCCCGACAGGATCGATGTCATCCCTTGAAGAAAAAACCGCCAGTTTGGTGCGGTAACCCGGCTCGCGGACTATCTTGTGAATCTCGATGGTCTTGTCGTAAACCTCAGGCACTTCAAGTTCAAATATTGCCCGCACAAAATCGGTATGCGTACGCGAAAGCACGATGGAAAGTCCGGTCTCCGTTTTTTCAACCTTGTAAATCAGCGCCTTGATACGATCGTTTACATGGTAAATCTCCCGCGGCGACTGAAATTTTTTTGGCAGAACACCCTCAATTTTGCCCAAATCGACATAAATCGTGCCGTTACGTTCACGCTGATAGTAACCGATTATGATCTCGCCCTCTTTATCCTTGTATTCGGCGTAAAGGCTGTCCTTGCGGATATCGCGTATCGACTTATTGGCGGTTTGTTTGGCGCTTGCAATCGCCACCCTGCCGAAATCTTTCGGGTCAAGCTCTATAAGTATCTCGTCCCCATCCTCCGCTTCCGGATTCAGAGTTCGCGCTTCTTCCAACTCTATCTCAAAAACCGGATTGTACACACCGTCAACAATCTGTTTACGGGCAAGGATCGAAACACAACGCCTTGAGTCATCAAAACGAACCTCGGCATTCTCATCGCTGCCGAACTTTTTTCTGTACGCCGAAAGCAACGTATCCTCAACGATTTTAACCGCCAGGTCTTCCGAAATATTCCGTTCCTGCGCAAGCTGAAGGATGGCTTCCGTTATATCCGTTGCCATCAGACTGCCGCCTCTTTTTTCCGCCACGGATTTTGCGAAGCCTGCGCAATCGACGCCGGGTAAGCAAGTTTTGCCTTGGCGATGATATCGTAAGATAGACTAGTCATTCCATCTTTCCCCTTAATAACAATATGAGCGTCGTCGGAGCTGATCAGAATACCGCTTGTCCAACCGGAAATATCTGTCCGGTAACAACTGACCGGCCTCCCTATATAGTGAACGAATTCCGCGCCGTCCTTTATTCTGCGTTCAATCCCAGGCGATGAAACCTCAATGTAAATATCCTGGCTGGGGAATGCAAGCTCCAAACGCGGCAAAATTGCGCGATGCACACGGGCACAATCGTTAATTGTGACTGATGCCGCCTCCGCACAGTCCGCCGCCTCCACTACGCAAACAGCCACTCCATCAGCATTAGCATCGCCGGTGAAGCGGGTTTCTTCATCATCGCGATCCGCCCCTTCCCCGAAGCCCGCCCCGCCGGTACCCTGTACGGCATCCCTGTAGACCACCGCCCTGACCTGTACGCCGCCTTTTTGCTGTGAAACGGAAAGTTCCACCAGAATCATTTCAAGCCCCTTTACTACGGCTTCTATCGAATCAAACACTTTATCGGCAACCCTGGGCGTATAGCGCATCCTGCTAAACCACTCCACAAAAAAAAGAGGCTTTACACAGCCTCA
>JAITAE010000067.1 GCA_031284295.1 Spirochaetaceae bacterium | reverse complement strand
TACCAGTAAAATCGCCACATAGCTTCGATGCAGGCAAGCGTTTCCCGTGTGTAGATAGGTTTTCCCAATCGGTTTTCAGGGCTCGGCTTTTTTCCGCTTTGTAAACGACCGTTTTCCCGTCTATGACGGTCATTACGGTCTTGCCGGCGACAGGCTTAGACAGGAGACGGACGGCGTACTTCCGGTTATAGCCTGTGAGCCTGACATACTGATCCAGAATTAAGCCTTTTTCCTTCTTGCCTGCCTTGTGGTACTCCTCTCTAGTTTCCCGCGTTACTGCTTTTTGTTCATTCATGTGCAAGCCCATTTTAACCTCCGGTTTTTCCCGGAAGTATGTCGATTTGGGTTACTTTTTCATAATAGAGTTGTTCAAAAACTTCCGGTTTTGAACAACTTCCGCTTAAAAACGGCAAAATGCGCAGCATTTTCTGCGGCTTGTGAGAGAACCCATAAGGTTCTTGAACAAGTCCAATGTCTCAAACACCTTTTTTCGGTTACATTTTCGATGTCTTGCTGCGACAGCTTGTGGTAAATTTAAGCCCTCGCTATTATTAAATTCATGCGACTAAATAGTTTAAAAATCATTTTAATTTTAATTATACTGTTTGAAATTTCCAGTTGTAGGACGACTGCCCCTACGTCGCCAACCAGTGATTTGAATACGGCGAATCTCGAAACGGTTGAAGAAATAGTTCATGTTGAAGATGAAATTGTCGTGGAAACGGAAGAACTCTATGAAATCGTGGAATTGTCGGAAAACAACATTGACGGGCTGCCGGAAAGCTCCTTTGGCGAGGTGTGGGCATATCTACTCAGCGGGCGGGAAGGGGATATTAAAAGCCGTTATCCTGTTTCAGATTTGGTATATTTCGCGGCAGAGGTTGACCGTTATGGCCATCTAGCCGATATTCCGCGCCGAAAAAATATCAGTAAATTTAACGGTAGGGTGCATTTGGCTCTTGTTTGTAACAGTGCCGGCCTCACTCATTTTGTTATTCAGGGGGGTAGTGAGGCTAGAAGGCTGCTTGTTTCGGAAATACTCGCGGCGGTAAAGGATTATGACGGCCTCAATGTGGATTTGGAAAGTGTGCCGGCGCGCGATGCGGAACATTTTTTATCGTTTTTAGCCGAAATACGCGCCGGTTTAGGTAGTAAAATGCTTTCGGTTTGCGTACCTGCACGCACTCGCGCCGGCGGTACTTACAATTATGTTTCAATAGCAGCAATCGCCGATCGTATTTTTGTAATGGCATACGATGAGCATTGGTCGGGTAGTTCGCCCGGCCCGGTGGCTTCAATGAATTGGTGTAAATCTGTGGCGGATTACAGCCTGCAAGCGATAGGACCGGAAAAACTTATTATGGGTATACCGTTTTACGGGCGCAGTTGGGGTGATAAAAGCACATCGCGCGGCCTTATACACAGCACGACAGAAAACCTAAAACGCGATTACGATGCACAGAACTTCCGCCGCGTCAATGGCATACCAACATTTACATACGATATAACGGTTCGGGTTACGGTATACTACGAAGACGAATACTCGCTTGCTTCACGTATGCGTATGTACCGCACACAGGGCGTTAAAAACGTAGGGTTTTGGCGTTTAGGGCAGGAAACACTAAACGTTTGGGCGCTTGTAAAACTTGACAGCTAGTCATTACCGCACAGGATAAAACATTCGCCGTCGAGCTCATACAAATCCCGCTGGCCATGCAAAAATTGAACGCCACTTATCTTGTGATAGAAATGGAATATCTGATGAACTTAGTGCAACGCTGATTAACTTCGTTGGCACATCAGCATGCCCTAATGAGAATGCTCATTTCATTACGCAAATGTGTCAACTTTGTGTCAATAACGAGCGATTCGATAACCCCTTACGGGACATATTAACGGGCGATTCGATACCCCTCCCCCCTTGCCGGCAAGTTAGGGGGCTTTGACGCTGGCGAAAAAAGAATCGTGAATAAGGCGTTTGGCCACCTGCGGAAAATGGCAAATGGGATTTCTTGTTGTTGTTCAGAAAGTCCAAGAATTTTACCCCGTAATACCTTTTGTCATAATACGCTTTAAAGCCTATCTTTTCGCTGAACAAAAACACGATGTGTTTTTTGACCGGAGGCCAGGGAATTAGGCAGCCGCAGTTGTCCGTTTTACGGTCGTATTTGGCCGCAAGCAGGGTGTCAAGATCGAAGCCCGCCGGAACGGGCGCAAAGGCGGTTGTGTCCTTGCAGGCAGTCTCCCGGTGGAACCGTTGGTTGAACTCAGCTATGAACCGCCTTTGGCTTGCCAACTTCCGGTGGGAATAAGATCGCAGCCTAAGGTTTCCGCGATATGGCCGAATTGGGTCTTGTCCAGGGTATTCCCAGCCAGTTGTTCTTCATGCTTTGCCGTGTAGTCCCCGTCCAAAGTGCCCTTAATAACCGCCAGCCGTGCCAGTTCTTTGCTGCCCATCATATATTTCATCCTCCTATTTTAGCCGGGGGGTGAACGATTCCCTCGTTACTTCAGAGGGTGAACTTATCACTTGTTAGCGACAAAGCTGAATTTTTTTGCTTGACAAAAAAAATTTCGTGCGATATAATGCTGGTTAGTATACTTCAATGGAAGCGGAACAACCGTGCTTTGCGCGGTTGTTATGGGACTTGCGCCTCGCGTAAGTCTTAGGGTGTGATTCCCCCACTATGGCGTAACTGTGATTGAATGGCTTGTCCGGCATTGACGGACAGGCGGGGCGGCGTAAATGCCACTGAGAGTGCGGGATGTGTTACATTTTGCGGTTTCGGGAAGGCGCGGCGCCCTTGGCGGATTGTCGCCGGTTCATAAGTCAGGAAACTTTGGTATGCGGCGGGCTTTTGCCCGTGACGAATCCCATGTGGCCCGCTACAGGCCGGAGGTTTCCATGTTTCCAGCAGCCGCAATGCGGTGGTTTGGCGAAAATTATTTCCATAGTACGTTGGGCGTATTAGTATTTTCCGTGTTACGCCGCCTTCCTGTTATTTCTTTTACAACTTGTAATACTTACCGGCAGACTCGCCGTCCGCCGCGCAAAAACCCGCTGTTCACCGGTCATTATTCGTTGATTGTTAATTATCGTCATTTGCCCCCCCCCCCCCCCAGCCGTATTTTTTATAACAAACATAATTTTTACATATATACTTTCGCGGAAACAGGACTTGTTCCTATGGACGGAGAGGCTTTTAGTTTAGGCGGAATAGCCGCGCAAAGCGCGGTTGTTGTAGGGTTTGAGCCCTGAAGCCCGCGTCTAGGCTTAAGTAGTCTGTCAAACGTTGTTTGACTAGGGGACGCGGGCCAGGGTCAGAATAAGGAGTAGAATATATGAAAAACTTCAATTTTAGTTTTGGGAGGCTTGCAGGCGCGGTATCGTGCGCGGCGGCTTTTTTGTTTGCGGCTTTTTTGTTTATAGGTTGCGAGGATATTTTAAAATCGGTTAAAGAAGAAATTCCGTTAAAGACGGTTTCCGTTACCGATGAGGCTTCATTATTAGCAGCCGTTAATGACCCGCTTACCGGTACGATAAAAGTTGAAAATAGTTTTAGCGCCAAAAAGCCTATAAATGTAATTACTAAAAAGACGCTGGTGATTCCGCTTGGTTTAACGCTTGAGGTGGATTCGATAACGGCTGACGCTGATGTATACATAGTATCCGATTTAGAGGACGGGGAAACGGCGGATAAAAATGATAGAAGCGGCAAAAGTCAGGCGCTCCGGCTGCCGGCGGCAGACTCCGCCACGGCCGGTGTTTTTTTGATAAAAACAAAATTTTTTATAACAGAGGGTGTAAATTTTGTTGTTAATGAAGGCAATCATCTTGCTTTTGCGGATGAAAATATAGAGTCGGGCGTAGACGGCAAGCTGTCCGTTGCTAACCAAAACGCGATTTATCACTTGGGTACGGCCGGGGCGACGCTGGTTTTGGGTGGAAACGGTGCGGTTAAGGTAGGCGACATAGAGAGAGGGGTATCATCAGAGGGGGCGTTTGTCATTGGATCGCTGCCGGGCAGTGATGAGGAAGGCGAAGACGGTGAAGATGAAGATGAAGGCGCTGATGAGGGCGAACTCCCTGCTGAAGGGGACGAACCACCGGAATCAGGGGATGTGCCATTCATTGGTGATGTCCAATTCATGATAGTAGAAAGCAATGTGAAAACAGAAGTGGACGGCGTGTATGACGACAACCTTAACAGCGTACTGGCGTGGATAAACGAGAACGGCACAGCCAATGCCGAGTATGTTATACGGCTGTTTGCGGACCAGGCTGTAGCCCCGTACGCTTTTCCAACAGGGGATGACAAGGCGGGTATAAAGATAACGCTGGTAGGGGACAGCGCGGAACGAAAGATAAGCTGGGACGGTACCGTTCCTGAGAGTAACAACAGCGGGCTTTTTAAAATTCTGAATAACGGCACTCTAACGGCGGACAATAATATCACGTTTGACGGGAAAAATGCATATATAGTACATGAAACCATTAGCTACCCGGTGTTTCATATTGGAGAGAAAGAAAGTAATGGCAAAGTGGTTATGAAGGACGGCTCCAAGATTACGAATTTAATAATGTTAAAGTCCTCTAGTAGAGGGGTAACTATTAATGGTAACACCGGAGAGTTCGTTATGGAGGGCGGAGAAATTACCGGCAACAACTCCACTGGTACTACCAGCGGCGCTTCGATGGTATTTGGCGGAGAAGGTGGCAAATTTGAGATGAAGGGCAATGCGAAAATCAGTAATAATTCAAATGTGCGAGGATTAGATATATGGAGCACTTCCGTCATTACAGGCGGCGAGATTTCAAATAATGGTGGTGACGGCGTTAAATTATCTGGAACCGGAGGGACGCACAATTGGAGCAATTTGACGATTTCAAATAATGGCGGATGGGGTATTATTATTTCTTCAACTATGACTATAACTATTACCAATGTAATAATTACTGGTAATGGCGGGGCTGTAGACGTGTTTAATTCAACATTTACGATGAATGGAGGAACGATATCGGGCAATACCGGCGGGATGAGCATGCAAATCCGTGCGTCGGCATCTGGAAAATTTATTATGAACGGTAATGTTACGATAGGTAATGAGTTTGAATTGGTGGCGGCTACCAGTGCCAGCACCCCCGGCGGCGTAATTTATTTGGGCAGCGATTTCAATAATCTTAGTGAAAATAATATTGTTATTAATTTAACTGGAGGAAGCGCTCCTATGAAAAATACTAGTTACGGATGGAAAAAAACAGACGGTAAGGCTTTTTTAAAGGGCGGGACTCCCGATAGTCCTGTTGCTGTTTCTAATGAGTTGTTTTCCAAATTTACTGGTGGACATATATATCAGAGTAAGACAACTGCCTATATGGACGGCACCGTTTCATTGACCTATAACACCACTGATGGGTTTGGCTATGCGGAATGGGTTGGTCCATGAGTAGTGGCGGCTGTGGCAAATATAAATTTTAGGAGGCTGTAATGGCAAAATTTTTAGCGTACTATATAGCAGCGGATTCGCAGTATAAACACGGAAAGCTCCGTTATATCACGGGGGATGATAGTTACAGTCCAAATGACCCCGCCAATCCGGAGGTAATCCCCGCCAGCGAATCACCGCCCGGGATTGACGGGCTCATTGACGCGGATACAGACAAGGATACGCTTGTTTTTTCGTATATAAACGATGAGGGCGCCACAGAAGTTCTGGTTTGCAATGTCTTTACACCGCTGCCGTCATCTCCGGCACCGGACTCGCCTGATGCTGCTGGAACAGAAAACTCTCTTACCTCGAATGGGAGCTATACCGTTCTTGTTCCTACGCTTATAAGCGGTACTGATATTGTCGATTGGCGCACCTTGCCGGGCGGTAAAGGTAAAAACGTTAAGCTGGTGATGACTGTGGACGATGAAGAGGTGGAGGTGGCGGGAAACCCGCAATCCGTTATAAAAATCGGGCCGGACTACCTTTTAATACTGGGCTACGATTCGACCATGGTCTACCGTGTAAGCATTAGCGCTCTAAAAGATACTGACGAAGGCGAGACCTGCACGGTGGAGGAGGCGATTGACTTGGACAGTGGACCTGCCCGTGATATCAGTGTCGGCTGCAACCATCACGGGACGGCGCTCCTTACGATGAACGATTCTGATGGCATCCCCTATGTATTCGGGCTTTTTTCCAACACGGCGGAGGACAACACCGGCTGGGTAACTACCCAGTACCGGTCTACCCTCGTGCGCTATAGATGTGTTTTAGATAACGATAATGTCCCCAAATTGATTTATCAGATGAGCGCGCTGGTCGGAAAAAACTCCACAGACATGGATAAGTATACCTACGGTGAGATTGACTACATCCTTATCAGCGCGATAGGCGGGACTCAGGCTAATGACGGTTTTACCAACGCGGGGGCATCTTGCCTGTCTATGGTAAACGCCTTTGCCACTGATGAGGCGGATTTTGATGACATAATATACCTTATTCAGGGGGATGGCGGGGATGTTCCGCAGTCTGTAGACCCTGACGGCACATACGACATACACTTTTTGGCTGTCTCAGCGGACGGCAGCAATGCCCTACTTGGGACTCTAACCTATGACGAGGATATCCGCGCCTGCTGGCGCTACTACCGGGTCGACCTTGCGGGCATTCTGGCGATGTTAGAGGAGCCAACAGCGGACGTTAATATTTCAGCGCTGGTTGAGGAAAATCTGCTGACACGGGTCGATTCCGGCTTCGGGGACGAGGCGGGCTATTACTGGGAGGGCGCAGTGCTGAACGCCGCGAATCAACTTTGGACTATGAAGGGTAACGAGATAAGGGTCTGCGATGTAGCCAACTACGGCGACCAAATCAAAGACATCAACATTGGAACCGGTACACTGTACGATTCCCAATTCAACATCAACTGTCTGGACCTGATAGGCGAGATGTTGTATCAGGAAGAGCCCGCCGCCGTCCGCCGCAGCGCCCGTCTGGGCAAGCACCGGATGCTGGCGCGTTCTGCCCGCGTTGCAAGAAACGCGGCGAAGGCGCGGGCGCAGGAAGAGGCGCGCGTAAAGGCGGCGGAAACCGCAAAAACTTCCGCCGAAAAAGAAAACGTAAGTCCTGAAAAAGACAAATAAGGGGGTGGTGATGAGACGCTTTCCATTGTTCAACATTATTCATTTTTCATTCTTCATTTTTACTTTGGTCTGCCTGTTTTTCTTTATGTCCTGCGAACAGTCCGCAGGCGAGAGAATTTTGGAAGCGGTGGAAGTCCCCATCGAGCTGGAGACTGGAATACTCCTTTCCGTTATAGTTCCTGAGGAACTAAAGCTTACCGGAGACAGCAGGGCGCTTATCGAAAGTCTGGGCGAAGACGGCTTTGAACCGCTTACCATACCGGTTACGGAGACGATCCGGGAGCGCAGAATACCGCTGCCCGCGGGCCGGTACTCGGTTGATGTGCTGCTGGTGGAGACCGGCGGGAAATTCTACAGCGCGCTGGAAGAGATAGAGGTAAAGGCGGCAGAGTATGGGGAGGGCGAGGAATGGGCGGACGCTCCCGCCCCGCAGCTCTTGAGTTTTGAGCCTGACACCGGAGCGTTCCTGAGCGAGAGCGAGTACGGGAGCCTGACGGCAGCCCCGCTAATCAGTACCACAGCGGAGAACAGCGCGGGGCTAAAGATAACAAAACTTGGCGGGAGCGGGGCGGCACTGACGCGGGAGATGGCGGTTCTTCCCGCCGCCGCCGCCGCGTACTTTACCGTAAAGAGAAAGACAACGCAGACCCTGGCCGTGAGCGGCGCTGACGGGGCGGCGGTAAATATAGCCCAGAGCGCGGCGGACGGGGAAAGTCCCGGCATCACGGACTCAAGGCGCGGGATATGGAAGGACGTGTTTATCGTTGACACATCCCGAATCGCCGCGGGCGGCAGCATAAAATTCATCATCACCGTAACAGAGCCCGAAAAGAATAGCATAAGCTACACGGTTACGCTCACCATACCTAGTGTTGTGAGCGGAAGTGTAATTCTATTGGGCGGAAATAGGGCCGAACAATGGGGTATGGAAATATTCAGCAATAAGGTTACTTATCTGGTAGGAGAGCCTTTTGACCCGTCCAGCGTTCAAGTAACGTGTGTATATTCCGACAACAGTAAACGGAGAGAAACGGTGTACGAAGTTAGGGGATTCGATACCTCACAGGCGGGGAACTGCCCCGTACAGTTCTTTAAGAACGGGCCTCTGCTTACCTTTGGCGATAGCAGCGACTGGATTGATAAAGCTACCAACACCCTTAACTTCAATGTAATAGAGTTGATGCCGCCGCACCTGTTCTTTGACTACGGCAAGCGGATAAGCGCGATTGACCCTGTTCCCGGGCGTTATACGGTAACGGAAGGGCGCAAGCTGGTAATAGCGCCCGTTCTTTGGCGGATACCGGCGGGCGCGACATTCACCTGGACATTATCGGGCAGCGCCAGTTACGAAGCTAACGGGGAATTCCTTACCTTTAAGACGGATACTCAAGCGGGGAACTACAATGTTACCGTTACCGCCTCTTTCACGGACGAGCAGGGGGCGGCGCAGACTGTTTCCGCGTCTACTGTGGTGGAATGTGTCAACGCGGAAAGCTTGCCTAGCGATGCCACTGTTACGGAAAAGGAAAAAAATTGCGGCGCATTCGCGCCGGGGGACCATCTATGGTATGCCGGTTCACTTGGAGGCTTCGGCGGTTACTATATAAGGGAAATCCATGTAGATAACTATCCCGGCTATGATATCGTTACCGGCGGCAACGCTTTTGCGGGCTGGGAGGAACCGGGTGTTGTTTGGGTTATGAAAGACGAAAACAGGAACGGAATGCCGGACGATACCTGGTACGAACTAAAGGGCAGCGTGGACGAATCCGCCGTTACCCGCCGCTACGCGGTTACCTTTTACAAGAATCACGCATGGCAGGACAACATGGGCAGGTGGGGATCAATCCGGTCGGACTACCCCACTACAGAGAACACTCCCGATGTGATGACGTTTGTAGGCACCGCCATTGATGTTTTCTATGTGAGGAGTCACGCTAACTATGGCTATGCCGATACTTCGGACATCAGATGCGACATCCGCAACGCGGTGCAGGTTGACGGCACTCCGCTTGACCCACCGCTTGACCATGTTGACTTTGTTAAGCAGCATACCGGCGTTCACGCCTACACCGCAAGTTTTGGCGAAATATCCACCGAAACCTCCGGCGGGGGCGTTCTTTGGCTGGAAAGCCGCATTATCAACGGCACGGCTAATGGCAGCGGCGGCTATGATTACCGTTTTGTCAATCCTTCCGGCTACGATGTTACTGTCTATCTTAAACACCAATCGGGCGACAGCGGTACAAAGGTACTCAAAAACGGCGGCGATGTTACCATCACTCTATCCGCCGCCCAAACTGTCTATATGTACAACGGCGGCAACGTAACCTGCACCGTATCAGGCAACACACTTACATTCAAAAATAACTAGCGCCCCTGATTGGGGGGTAGCGTAATAACCGCTTGCGCGGTTATTTTCGGAGTTTGCGTTTAGCGCAAACTCCACACGACAGATAAGCGGTTATGGAGCGAGGGCGCTAAAAACTTATTCTAAACAGCGGCCTGTTCCCGCGCCATAGCCGGTCGCTTTTTCGCCTTTTACGCGCTCAATGTTTCGCGCGCCGTTATCGGGCGGCGCTAAAAACTTATTCTAAACAGCGGCCTGTTCCAGCGCCACAGCCGGCGGCTTTTTCGACTGTACGCGCTCAATGTTTCGCGCGCTGTTATTGGGCTGGGGGGCGCGACAGGAAGGCCCCTATGTGCCGAAGGCGGTATGGAAATAGCGCCCCCCTTCATATCAAGAATCATTGTGAACCTAGCTAATCGCAAGGACAACAACTGACATACCTGTACATTTAAAAGGCGTTTGGCGGTATGCTACCGCGTAGCGGACTTTAAACCCACTGGTGGGCGCGACAGGAAGGCCCCTATGTGCCGAAGGCGGTATGGAAATAGCGCCCCCCTTTGTATCAAGAATCAATGAAAGCCCGGCAAACAGCAAGGAGAATTACACTGCTACCCACGTATTTAAAGGCCGGCGGCGGCGCTCTAGAGTCTTTTTTTCATAGAAAAGCATCGATATATTAATAAGTAGAAATGGATATGAAAAAAGGCCTTTACCTTTTCTATGTGTTTTTTCTTGTACCGGTTACGAACTGGGCTATAGATATGGACGCCGACGCTTACGGTTCTGTAACGGACTATTTGAACGGTATCTATGGCATAGACGACAACGCCGGTTTGACAGCCTTTCCTATCCTGAACATACCCATAGGCGGGCGTTCCGAGGGCATGGCTGGAGCGTATTCCGCCGTTGCGGACGATGTTTCATTCATCGAATTCAATCCGGCCGGCTCTTCCATGCTGACAATTTCCGAGTTGGCCTTCTTTCATAACAACTGGATAGCGGACGCGAAGATCGAAGCGTTGGCGTACGCCGCGCATTTTAACAATGCCGGAATAGGACTAAGCGGTAAATGGCTGTATATGCCGTTTACACAGTACGGTTATTTTGGAGACAGGCTGTCCAAGGGTTACTATTCCGAGGCGGTTGCCGTGTTGAACGGCTCTTACAACCTGTTTCCTGGTTACTATTTTGGCGGCGTATCGCTGGGCTTTAATTTGAAAGGAGCTTTTCGTTCCGTGCCGGATTTTGCCGGCATTACTGAAATTGTAACGACAGGCTCCGGGAAGGAACAGTCGGCGGCGTCTGTAATGGCGGATGTCGGCCTCCTTACACGTTTTAACCTGTTCAAATTTTATAACTCCCGTGACCGCAATATGTCGTTAGCCCTTGTTGCGCGCAATTTTGGACCCGCCGCCCTTGGCGACCCGCTCCCGGCGGTTGCCGTTGCGGGTATTTCGTACAGTCCGATTCGTCCGCTGCTTATGTCTTTTGATTTTTCGGTGCCGGTAAATATTCAGGACTTTAATTTGTCCGAAAAACCTTACTGGGCGGCGGGCCTTTCCGTAACGGCAGCCAGTTTTCTGTCCATGCGGGCCGGCCTGTTGATGAAGGCGGGCAACATACGCGCCGTAATAGGCAGCGCCGTCAACCTTCAATACATCAGCCTTGATGTAAACTATACGCTTGACCTGCTTACGCAGATACAGCCCCTGAACCGCGTAGCGCTGGGCGTCCGCTTCGACCTGGGCGACAATGGGCGTAAATCAAAAAGTGATCTTGTGGACGAGCATTATCTTGCCGGCCTTGACGCGTACTCCAAATCTAACGATGCCGAAGCCCGGTCAATGTTTGAAAAAGCCCTGGAAATAAACCCAAACTTTGAACCCGCGCTGGAAGCGTTAAAATCGCTGGACAACTATGATCAGTTGAACAAACGGATCAACGAAATGCGCCGTCTTCAATACTAAAAACCGGTGGCGCGCTTCGCATTGCGCCGCAAGGCGTGGCGCGCAATCAATGTTACTTCTCTAAACTGCTTTAATTTTATATCTTGGTAAAAGGAGCCATATTAATGAAAAGAATTATTTTTGCCGTTATTTTTGCCGCCATTGTTGCCGCTTACTCATACTCAAAAGATACGCCGCCCTACGGGGAAAATCTTTTTTTGCTAGGCTTTCCGGGCCTCATTTCCAATGCGGCTTCGACCGTGGGTGGCGGCCTTTACGATGCCGGTCCTTACTCGATAAACATAAACCCGGCGCTCACCGCGCCGTTACAGCGGGTTTCCGCCGATTTGGGCGCAACGTTTATGACGGAGGAAGCTGACGCCGGTTTTGCTTTTCTTGCAGGAGCTCTGTTTCCCAGCCGCTGGGGCGTGTGGACCGGCGTGCTGCAGGGAGTTTTTTTAGAGCCTCCCCTCTCTCCTCCGGGGAACACATTCAGTGCCCGTTTCGGCTGGGCGCGGGACATTGCGGAAGACCTGTACGTGGGCGCTTCTATTTTTGGGGGCGCTACATCCAAATATGGCGACGGATTTGCGGCGGGACTCGATCTTGGTTTTGTGTACAGGATAGGGAATCTGGGGTTTTTGAAAGACACAAGGATGTCCGCCGCGCTTACCAATATCGGGAAGACCTTCGCCAACAATTATTTTGATAATTTTCCCGGTTCTTTCACTGTAAAGGGCGGCTTTGCGGCTGTTTTATTTGAAAATGACAAATTTGCCGCCGGATTTTCCGCAGATGTCGCCGTACCAACCTTTCAAAACATCCTGATGAATTTTGGGCTGGAGCTTGGCATTGTAAAAATCATCACCGTTTCGTTTGGCTGGGACATGAATGTACGAGAGTTGGCGGATCATATCGGGCCGCACACCCCCTTCATTGGGATAGCGGTTAAATGGACGGTAAGCACCGGCGGATCGGATATTCTGATGAAACAGGGCTGGGAAAAGACCGATTTGAATGTTTCCACCTTTTACCAGCGGCTTGACGATAAAATTAATCTTTTTTCAGCCGGACTGTCAGCGGAGTTTGGCAGCATAGACAAGGCCCCGCCTGTGATCAAACTGGGAGACTCCGAGTCATGAAAAAGTCATCCGTTATTGCCGGCGTATTGTTCTGCGCCGCCGTGTTTACCATTGGCTCTGACGAAGCCCCGCTTGCCGGGGAGTTTCCGGAAATCTATATCTCGCCAAACAACGATGGCGTAAAGGATACACTGTCCATCCCGTTCAGTATATCGGACAAACGCTATATCAAAGAATGGCGTCTCCTGATAACGGACGAAGGCGGAAACATTATCCGCACAATCATGAACAAGGAAACCCGCCCGGTCAGCCTTAACTACAAGGAATTTTGGCGGATAATTACCACGCCCAAACAGAGCGTTACCGTACCGAAATCGGTGATTTGGGACGGCGCGACGGACTTGGGTGAAGTTGCCGGCGATGGCCGTTACTTCTATTCGATACGGGCGGTGGACGATAACGGCAACTCATCCGAATCTGAAAAGCGTGTTGTAATTGTTGACTGTACTCCGCCTGTCATCGAGCTGGCCCAGCCTTCGGTTTCCGAAAAATTCTTTGGTGAAGGCGCAAAATCCTCGATACGGGTACGGCAGACAGGTTCCCACGAAGATCTGTGGGCGGCCTCGGTTGCCGACACCTCCGATACCGTTGTTCGCTCGTGGACGCTGAACGATTCGGAACCTATCGACATTGTCTGGGATGGCCGCGACAACTCAGGTACGCCTGTTTCGGACGGCGTATACTCGTACACGATTAAAAGCACGGACCGCGCCGGTAATGCTTCGCTTTCGGTCCGTGTTTCAAACATAGTTTATTCGGGCGACAAGCCTGTAACAAACATAGCTATAAGCGGCAGCCGTTACTTTTCGCCGCCCGTGAGCCGTTCGGAACCCGTTGCGCCGGGAAAAACGGACACGCGGATCAAGACTATAAACATGATCCCGTCCATCCCCGCGCCCTCAGCCGGGAATTCGCTTCAAAGCTGGCGTATCGATGTGATAAATTCCGTAAAACAGGTAAAAAAGACTTACTCAGGGGGCGCTCCGGCGCCGGTAGGTATAGTTTTTGACGGTTTTGACGATTCCGGCAATCCACTGGGCGACGGCGTATACCAGGCGCGGCTTACCGTTTCCTACCTGAACGGTTACGTTACGCCCGAGAAGCTGTCCCCCGATTTTGTGTTGGACAGGGTGAAACCGCAGGCTTCAATAACTTTGGCGGACAACATATTCTCGCCCAACGGTGACAGCGATAAGGATGAGGTCGTCCTGCGCCAGACCGTTTCACAGGAGGATACATCCTGGCGCGGCGAAATTGTGAATAAGGAAGGTAGCGTTGTCCGCGCTTTCGGCCTTGGCGGCAGACCCGCGCCGGAAGTCATGTGGAACGGCCTTTCCGACGCGGGGCTACTCTGCCCGGACGGGGATTACACGTACCGCCTTCTCTGCACCGACCTTGCCGGCAATTCAGGCCAGGCAGTGAGTCTGCCCTTCACGCTGGATAATAGCGCTACAGAACTGATAATGTCGGCTGCGCCGGAGGCTTTCTCTCCGAATGGCGACAGTGTACAGGATTCCGTGCGTTTCAGCCTTACTTCCAAATCGGAGAGCGGCGTTGTTCAATACTCGCTCGTCGTAACCGGCGCGGACGGCAAGCCGGTGCGTACATTCTCCGGGAACGGCAGCCTGCCGCCCTCCATCGTTTGGGACGGCAGGACGGACGGCAACATTCCCGCGCCTGAAGGCCGGTACCGCGCAAAACTGAGCGCTACGGCGCGTAACGGTAACGTTTCTAGCGTTTTTGCCGGGCCTGTAGTGCTGGATATCACGCCGCCCGGCGCGCGCATTGACGCGCCGTACCTGCTTTTCGACCCGGAGCCGGATTCAACGCGCAAGGTTATTCCGCTGACGATAGAGACCGATCCTGAAAAGCTATGGACGGGGGCCATTGTGCCGCAGGGCGCTCGGGAAGCCCAGCCGGTTCGCGGCTTTGTCTGGTATGACGGCGCGGTTCCTTCGTTTGACTGGGACGGCACGGACGATTCGGGGAACATCGTAAAGGACGGCGTTTACCGCCTTACACTGTCGGCGCAGGACCCGGCGGGTAACCGCACGGCCATCGAGTTTACCGGTATCACAGTGGACACGCGCCCCACCCGATCATGGATAACGACTCTGCACGAAACGATCGCGCCCAACGGAAACAATACCAAGGCGCAGGTTTTTGACATAACGGCGAACCCAAAAGACGGCGTGAGCGGATGGACATTTAAGCTGGTGAACGCGGAGGAGCCGGACGGCGAACCTGTAAAAGTTTGGCGTGGTACAGGCGACACTGTGCCTGAAAAAGTAGAATGGGACGGCAGACGTTCCAACGGCAACGCGGCGGATGGCGTGTTCATAGGGGTACTGGAAGCCGCCTACACGCGCGGTAAGACTCTCCGTACAGAAAGCCCGGCCTTCGTCTGTTCCGCACAGCCCCCGGTAATATCCGCTTCGGCGCGCCCGGAATTCTTTAGCCCGGACAACGACGGCGTGGACGATCAGGAATTCATCACGCTTAGCGCGTTCTCGTACCTGCCGTTTGAAAGCTGGACATTAGAGGTCTTCGACCCGCAGGGACGGCAGTCGTTCTGGACGGCGTCTGGAAAATCGCAGATAACGCGGGAGTTGACTTGGGACGGGCGGTCTAAGGCGGGCGAACTGGTTCAATCCGCGATGGATTACCCGTACACGTTTACCGTTACCGATGTTGAGGGGCAAACGTCCGCTGTTTCAGGCGTTTTGCGCGTTGACGTGCTTGTGATACGGGATGGCGACAAGCTAAAGATGCAGGTGCCGGCGATCATATTCCGCGCCGATCACGCGGACTTTGTTTCAAAAGCGCAGGACCCGCAACAGGGGCTTGCGCAGTCCGTTATCGACAACAATATGCGCGTACTGCGCCGTATAGCCCAGATTTTGAACAAGTTTAAGGACTACACGGTAGTTATAGAAGGGCACGCACACAATGTTTCCGGTAGGGAGGATGAGGAGACGAGTACGGCGGGCGGTAATATTCCGCTTGTCCCGCTGTCCCGCGACCGCGCCGCCTTCGTTAAACAGCAACTAGTAAGACTCGGCGTAAGCTCAGGACGCATGACAACGGACGGTCTGGGCGGGCGAAAACCGATCGCGGACTCGGCAAATCGCGATGACTGGTGGAAGGACCGCCGAGTCGAATTCATTTTGAATAAATAGAGGGCAGGTATGATAGCGCTGGCAAGTGATCACGGCGGATTCGCGTTAAAAAACGAGATAAAGGTTTTGCTGAACGTGATGTCCGTTGCCTACAGGGACTTTGGTACGGACACGGCGGAGCCTTGCGATTACGCGGTTTTCGCCGTCCCCGCCGCACAAGCCGTGGCGCGGGGTGAGTGTGAACTAGGAATCCTGTTCTGCGGGACCGGCGCCGGCATGAACTGCACGGCTAACAAGATAAAAGGCATTCGTTGCGTACTCTGCTCCGATTGCTTTACGGCGGCCATGTCCCGCGCCCATAACGACACGAATATGCTTGCCCTTGGAGGCCGCGTTGTCGGTGTCGAGCTTGCCAAAATGATAGTCAAGACATGGCTGGAAACAGAATTTTCAGGGGATGAACGCCATAAACGCCGCATAGCCCAAATATCGGCGCTGGAGAGACCGGACGGCTAAAATCAAAACTGATTTTTCTCTGCGCCGGCGCGCCGTTAAACAACTTCTTTACGGAACGGACTTTCCGTAAAGAAGGGAAAGCCTGCGGTATCTCAATGCGGGCCTGTCTGCGTCTCGGCGGGAGGTGCGTTTATCCTTACCTGGTAGTGTGGGGCGAACATACTTATATTGGCCGCGCTGAAGCCGTTCTGGATATTTTTGTACAGTTCGGAATATACTACGGGCAGTCTGCTTACATCCTTTGTATAAACATTTATCTCGTACCAGCAGTAAAAATCATCAAGCTTAGTCTGATTCACGAAAGGCGGCGGCGTTTTTTCGGTGAATTCTGTTTTTGACGCCGCATTTATAAGGATCTCATGTACGGTCTGCCACGGGACATCATAGCCCATGGTTACTATAGCGTGCGCAATATAGCCGTCAAGCCCGGCGACCGTTGATGAATTAAAATTTGTAACACTTGTATTCAGTATCATTTGGTTGGGGAATGATACGAATTCATTTTTATGGGTACGGACCCGCGTATTCATAGGCCCACGTTCAACAACAAAACCGATCACATCATTTATTTTAATGCGGTCTCCCACCTGGAAAGGACGCATATACGTCATAACAATGCCGGCAATCAAATTGCTTATTACAGAACTTGAACCCAGCGAAAAAAGCACGCCGACCAGAACCGAGATACCCTTAAAAATGTCCGATTCGGAATTCGGCAAATACGGGTATATGAACGCTATTGTAAAAGCATATATCAGCACACGCAGTATGTTGAATGTCGGCTGTGCCCAATCGGAATAAAATCCGGGAATAACAAGTTTTTTACGTTCAATCTGTGTCGTAAAAAATTTTACCGTGCGCAGAATGTAGCGCGCTATTATCAGGATAATGGCGACAGCAAACAAGTTAGGTATATAATTTACAAGACCAACCGCAAATTGTTTTATCGGAGCAAGTATGTAGCCGAACAGTTTGGCCGCTATATCCCGTGTCGCTTCAAATAAATGGAATATTATCGGTATTGTGATGATAAGCTGGAGCAGGCCCACAATCAGCTTTAATATGGATATTAACTGAGCGGAAAGTTTGAGCATTTGCTCAACATCCATTAAAACAATTTTTTTGATTTTTATCGGATGAAAATGCCGTTTACCGTAAGCATCCACTTTTTTTGTGATAAACGTGAAAAATTTCCATGTTAACCATATCAACAAAATTTGTAAAATGGATATGGCTACCGCAATGCCTACCCGGACAGGAAAATTATGGTTTTTTATGCCCAATATGTCGGTAGCGCTTTTTGCGGTATCATCCAGCTTATCTTCAATGGTTTCCGTTACGGCAGCCGCGTCGGCTTCCAGTTTTTCCGTAACACTGATGTTGCCTCCGGCATCCTGCGCGAAAATTTCCGGCAAGTGAATCATGCATAAAAACAACAATAAAGAAAATAATTTTTTCATACTTAATAACCCCCTTTTCTAAATAATGACGGCATTTTTAATGTCAGGTTTGCCCGTCATTGCGTATTATTTTTATGGTATTGATTTTCCGGCCTTCGATTTCCTGTACGATAAAGTCCAGGTTGTTGAAGCTGACTTTTTCGTAACGTACAGGAATACGCCCAAACAGATCGAAAACAAAGCCGCCCAGCGTATCGAAATCATCTATGGGCAGTTGTATACCCAGCGCTTCGGCAAGGTCTTCCAGTTTAAAACGGGCGTCACATAGCCATGAGTTGCCGTTCAGACTGATTATTTCTTCACGCTCATGATCGAATTCATCCTGAATATCACCAATTATCTCTTCCAGGATGTCTTCCATACAGACAATGCCGGAAACACCGCCATACTCATCAACTACAACCGCTATATGGACGCGCCGTCGTTGAAATTCGCGCAGTAATTCGTCTATATGCTTGGATTCCGGCACAAAAAACGGCTTACGGAGTATATCTATTATTTGAAAATCATTGTTTTCTATAAGTTTTTTGAGTACATCCTTGACATACACTATTCCGATAACGTTGTCTATCGTGTCACGGTAAACCGGAAAGCGGGAATGGTCGCTACAAGCTATGCGGGACAACAGTTCCTCTCTGGGGAGATCCGCAGGTAACAGCAAGGTATCTACGCGAGGCACCATCACTTCCTTTACGGTGGTTTCACCGAATTCAACGATCCCGCGAATCATTTTTCGCTGGTCAGATTCAAGCGCCTCGTAGGTTTTGCGTTCGAGGTCGTCTTTCTTAAAAAAATGTTTAAGATAGTCCGGTATGTTCACTTTTTACGGGACTCGCCTGTTTAAGGTTAAACCCTAACCAATATAATAGCACGATATCAAAAAAAAATCTAGCAGTTTGTTGCGTCTTCGCGCACCAAATCTTCAAAAATCGCCTTGTAGGCGATTTTTTCCTTGCAAACTGTCTAAGCAGCGCGTTCCCTTTCCTTAAATATGGTTAATATGGTTAAGCAGGTGATAAAACATCAGGCAAAACAGCCCATAAATCGCAGGTTTCACGGCGCAAAGCAACGTAAAAAACCTACAAATGTGACAGGCTGCTGGTATAATGACGACAGTATAAGTGCCGTTTTTTTGGGCGGAGAGCCTGTTCCGAACGCAAAGTTCTGTGCAAGGGATAGAAGCGGAATAATACCGCCCGGCGTGTAGCGGCATTATTATAGCGGATAGCCCGGTCGCCGCTTCAAGGCAAAGCGGCCTACAGCCAGAAACCAAGCGTTACCCTTATGCGCGGCGCGACAGGCGTATCGTCCGTCCACGGGGAATAGAAGTTAAAGTTTGGCACGGAAGATGAAGTCCCGTCGACCGGCTTGGGGAATATTCGCGATATACCTATGCTGGGGGTAATTGCCAGGTGGTTGGAAAACTTAAACTGGTAACCTAACTCCATCATAGCCCCTATAGAAAAAAAGACTGTATTGCTGGAATCCGGGTTCACCGTGTCGTGATAGGCACATATTATTGAAACTCCAAAAAAAGCCGGGGACAGGTAAGTTTCGTCAGGAAACGGAAAACAAAGAAATGTGAATGGAAATTCCAACTCAAAAAAATCCATCTGCGAATCGGTAAAGGCCGTTTCACTGGTAAATCCAAATGAAAATGACGGGTTAAACCTTACGGCTATACCCGGAAGCATATTGTACTGAACGCCTATATCGAAAAATATGGACCGGTTGTTGTTTTCATCGGGAATACCGGAAAATATCCACATGAACGGGTTCACGTCCAGCACGAGCACAGCTTGCTCCGGGGTTTTGGCCTTGGGCTTCGTACTCGTCTGCACCGGGGTTTTCGTAGGTGAAGGCTGTTGCGCGGGACTTTGCCGTTGCGCCGCAGGCTGCCCCTGAGCGGGCATCTGCGGAGGCTGGGCGGAACTTTGTTGCTGGGCCTGCTGTGCCACAGACTGCCCCTGAGCGGGCGTCTGCGGAGGCTGGGCGGAACTTTGTTGCTGGGCCTGCTGTACCACAGGCTGCCCCTGAGCGGGCATCTGCGGAGGCTGGGCGGAACTTTGTTGCTGGGCCTGCTGGGCCTGCTGTGCCGCAGTCTGCCCCTGAGCGGGCGTCTGCGGAGGCTGGGCGGAACTTTGCCGCTGGGCCTGCTGTGCCGCAGTCTGCCCCTGAGCGGGCGTCTGCGAACGCTGGGCGGAACTTTGCCGCTGGGTCTGCTGTGCCGCAGGCTGCCCCTGAGCGGGCGTCTGCGGACGCTGTCTGTTCCCCCATCCAAAAATGACACCACCGCTCAGGCCTAGTAATAGAACGGATAACAAGGTTTTTTTCATACATTGATCTCACTTCCCCCCACCTAAAATCTGCCTCCGGGCCTTCCCTACAAACGCAACAAAAAAAGCTGCCCTCTACCAAAGGTTCGCAACAACCTATAAATCGGGATTTTCGCACGTCGTGCAAAAAATCCACCAAACGCAACAGGCTGCTAGCGTATTTCAGCGATTATTTCTTTGATTATACGGTCGGTTTCCCCATAAGCCGTCTGACATGTACCGACCTGACTATGGCCGCCGCCGCCGTACCGCAGCATCAAACTGCCTACATCGACCTTTGCCGTCTTGTTTATTATGTTGTAACCCACGGTAATAACACAGTTTACCTTTTTCTTGCCGTCCACCACCCAAACAGAAATATTTTGCTCCGGAAACAGCGTATAAACAAGGAAGCGGTTGCCCGCGTGAATAGTCTCGGCGCCGCGCAAGTCAACCAGCACCGCGTTGCCTTCAACCTTTGCGCGATCTTTGACCATTCTTATAAACATATCGTGCTGTTCAAAGTAAACGTCAATACGTTCCTTAACATACGGCATAGCCAGTATTTCTTCGATAGGCTTATCCAGCGTGGCGCCGGCCAGTTTTTTCATCAAGTCCAGGTTGCTTATCTTGAAATTCCTGAAGCGTCCCAGCCCGGTACGCGGGTCCGCGATAAAACCGAGCAG
>JAITAE010000049.1 GCA_031284295.1 Spirochaetaceae bacterium | reverse complement strand
GTCATGCCCGCGTGAAACAAGATCGTTTACCGCGATAGGCGTCGTTATCTCGTGGCAAAACACGGCGTCCAGCCTGAGCGTCCACGTATCCGGCGCGGGCTTGTCCGCCAGATGCGCCTGGAAAATCTTTTCCGCTAATGTATAACCCATATTCAAATTGTAAACTTACCGTGAATTATCATCAAGGCGGCTGGCGGGTATACAGGGTATACCGGGTATACCGGGTATCATTTGGGCGGCGGGAGACGTTTGGCTAGTCCCTATTTGCCATAATTATCCCTCTCCGGGCTGTTTTTCGCCAGGTTTTTGATGAGACTCCGTGCGGCAGGTCGTAGTCCGCATACTCTATAAGAGAACAGTATATGGAGGGGGAAAGCTCATCGGAAGTTCGGCACAAAAAGCTCCCCATTCCGGTTTCTTTGTTCAGTGTACTTCTTCAAATTCTTCCTGCGGCATACTGGAAAGTATTTCACAGATACCCGGTATTTCCAGCCCAAGTTATTTTTCACGAGCCTCTATGATTACCTCTGCCCAATCTAAGTTTTCTTCGCGTAACGCGATTTACCGTATATCCACGACATCCTTTCCGGCAAAGCGGAACAACGCGCTGAACTTGTTTGAAAGTATATTGCGTACCGAATCGGTCCTGTCAAGAACAGGTGTTTTTTGTAAGCCGCCAAAATGCGGCGCCGTATCGTTTATAAAATTAAGTTTTAATAACACATCTGATATTTCCCATCCTACTTTGAAAGTAAGGAATCTTTTGGCTCTGGTATAGTGCTTCTACTTGTAAAACGCCAATATGCCGGGGGAGTTGCGGGGGTGTCCCCCGCAGAGGGGGCAAACCGCGCAGCGGTTTGCCGCTGTCTGGTGTGCCTGCGGCACGCCCGACACGCGGTAGAGGACGGGGGTGTCCCCCGCAGAGGGGGTGGCGTAAGCCTTGACGCCGTTAGGCGTCAAGGTTTTGGAGCGAGGGGTCGGCAACTTATGTTGCCGCGACTTCCCCCTCCTTATACTTTTCTAAGTAGAAACTACTATACCTCATCCTCATTGAAATACCCAGTGTCCGCATTCGCTGTTTCCGTCTTGTATACTTCTTCGTCAACGCTCCCCGCTATCCTTCCCAATTCCTGTTTGTCATTTTGCTTATCCGCCCCGCAAAACCTTTCTGATTGCCGCGCAAGCGGCTTCCATACAGCCGTAACGTTATGCGCAATCCGAGTAGTGCGGACACACTTATGTAACAGGGCTAAAACCACCGAAAACCCGATGGTTCAGGCAAAATCAGGATTTTTACCCAATACGGAAATCATGTAATTTGATGGGTTTTCAGATATAGTACGCTCGCACTCTGAATCTATCCTCTTTAACCCGTTTCCGCTATGATTAAGATATAAAGCTAGGTTGTGCCTTAACAGGGGGCGTTTCGTAAAATGCCTCCAGGGTGCCGGTGTGTGAAAAACTTAAGTGGCGCGCGCGAATTAAGCGCATCTTGCACAGCAAGAAAAGTGTGCGGCCCAACACAGATACAGCCGGAATGGCAGCGACTCAAGGCCGCCTGATTCTACACGGCAGGCCAAATGACAGCGCTTTGTAAAGACGGGTGGTGTTTTAAATTAATACCGGTATTTATAAGTATAACGAAGCCCGCCGGGTAGCGGTTTTGGTTTCAGGCGGCGGAACGAATTTGCAGGCGATTATCGATGCGAAGGGGCGCGGCGAGCTGCCCCACTCGGATATTGCGCTTGTCGTTTCGTCCGGCAGGGATGCCTTTGCGCTTGAGCGGGCAAAAAAGGCCGGCATAAATTGTTTTGTGCTGGATGAGACGGACTATACAAACAACGATGTTTTTGACGGTGTCAAATATGACGATGATTTAGCGGCTATACTGCAAAAACACGGTATCGATGTCATTGTTCTTGCCGGATTTCTGGTAATTATCGGAACCAGGGTATTGAATCTGTATCAAAACCGTATAATTAATGTGCACCCAAGCCTGATACCGTCGTTCTGCGGGGATGGTTTTTATGGGCTTCTTGTACACGAAGCGGCGCTTACACGCGGCGTAAAAGTTTCAGGCGCGACCGTCCATTTTGTAAACGAAATTACGGACGGCGGAAAAATTATTATGCAGAAAGCTGTAGAAGTTGCGGACGGGGATACCCCGGAAACATTACAACGGCGCGTTATGGAACAGGCTGAATGGATCATCCTGCCCAGGGCGCTGGAAGCTTTGTGCGCGGGAAAACTTGAATGACAAACGGTAAATTGAATGTTGCGGTGATTGGATCCGGCGGGCGTGAGCACGCGATTGTCAGAAAATTGAAGAGCTGCGCGGGCGCCGCGTCGGTGACAGCGATTCCGGGAAACGGCGGCATCGCGCGGGATGTTAAATGCGTTGACATTGATCCGCTTGATGTTTCGGCCGTTGTACGGTGCTGCATGGACGCAAAGATCGATTATGTCGTGGTAACGCCTGACGATCCGCTCGCGCTCGGTATGGTAGACGCGCTTTGCGAGGCGGGTATACGCGCCTTTGGTCCGGTAAAGGCGGCGGCGCAGCTTGAGTCAAGCAAGATTTTCGCAAAGAATCTGATGAAAAAATACGGTATTCCGACAGCGGAATACGAGACGTTTACGGACAGCACTGCGGCGTTTAATTTTGTGCGAAAGAGTTTTGCGTCAGGCGAAAAGGCCCTTGTGGTAAAGGCGGACGGGCTTGCGCTTGGAAAAGGCGTTACAATCTGTATGAGCCTTGCGGAGGCCGAATCCGCCGTCCGTGCCGCGATGGACGAAAAATGTTTTGGCAAGAGCGGGGAGCGTATCGTCATCGAGGAGTATCTGACGGGGCCGGAGGTGAGCGTGCTGTCATTCTGCTCAGGCGGCGTCGTGGTTCCTATGGTAAGCAGCATGGATCACAAGAGGGCGCTGGACAACGACGAAGGCCCTAACACTGGTGGCATGGGCTGCATAGCGCCAAACCCGTTCTACACGCCTGAAATCGCCGAAATTTGTATGAAACGTATCTTTATCCCGACCATTGAGGCGGTGAAAAAAGAAGCCGCCCCGTTTACGGGCTGCCTGTACTTTGGCCTGATGCTGACGGAAGCGGGACCAAAGGTGATAGAGTACAACTGTAGATTTGGCGATCCCGAAACTCAAGTCGTGCTGCCGCTGCTGGAATCGGATCTGC
The DNA here is from genome assembly GCA_031284295.1 of Spirochaetaceae bacterium. Taxonomy (GTDB): domain Bacteria; phylum Spirochaetota; class Spirochaetia; order Treponematales; family Breznakiellaceae; genus JAIRMY01. The sequence continues at coordinate 1,589 of JAITAE010000049.1, read as the reverse complement.
TCTCGATCATGCTTGCCTGCACTAACGGCGCCCTTACGCCCGAAATGGTTCGTTTTGGGCCCGGGGCGGCAGCCTGCGTGGTCGCGGCGTCGGGAGGCTACCCCGCCATGTACAGGAAGGGCTTCCGGATCAGCGGCATAGACGCTACGGAATCTGCGGGCGCCATTCAGGTTTACTGCGCCGGCGTAAAACGGGACGGCGATTCCCTTGTAACATCAGGCGGGCGCGTTCTCTGCGTCAGCGCGGCGGCGGCGAATCTTGAACAGGCGCTAAAAACCGCATACCGGGGCATAGCAAACATCAGATTTGAAAACATGCGTTTCAGGACGGATATTGGAAAATTGGCGCTCAGTGCCGTTAAGAAATGACTTTGGGTAACGTGAGGTGAGAGGGCCCGGCGCAAGGGATTGGGAGGGTTGCGGAGCAGGCGGGGCCGAAGCGGGATCTAATACCCCGCCTGCCCTTCCTCCTCGGGTAAACAGGCGGTAAAACGTCAGGCAAAATAGCGTAGCGCTTGCTTATAGTCCATATTCCATTATCTCACATCATCATCGTGCCTCAATTAGGTAAATATGAGATTAGCAATAGGCGATATTCACGGCAGGGATTTTTGGAAGCACTATATTGGAGAGGATTTTGATGAATTCTATTTTGCCGGCGACTACTTTGACAGTTTTGATCTGCCGTTTGTCACCCAATACCGGAACTTTACAGAGCTCTGCGAAATTGCCAGGAAGGACGAGCGGATAAAATTATGTTTGGGAAATCATGATTATCATTATTTGGAGAAGGTTACGGAATTGTATTCCGGGTGCCAGGAATATCATTTTTTTGATATACGCCGGATTCTGGAACAAAATATAGACATTCTCAAAGTTGTGTATGTTACTTGGGACAACTATATTATTTCACACGCTGGCGTTTCGGCATGGTTTATGACGCGGATGAAAAATGCGGGGTACAATAATGTTGAGGACATAAATACGGCCTTCAACGAAAACCGTGCAATATTGAACTTTAACGGTACGGATCCTTACGGGGACAATATTACTCAAAGTCCTATATGGATTAGGCCGGCCTCCCTGGAAAAACAGCCTTTGCCGGGTTACAACCAGATTGTCGGTCATACCCCTATGCGTAGTATACGGACGGTCAGCCTGCCGGACAAAAAACAAAACTACATAACCATCACCTATATTGACACCCACGATAGGGAATCAGTTTTCCGTTTCTGATTCCCCCCCCCCCCCCAAAAAAATACCCAGACAAAAATATACGCAGTAATGAAGACCGCATATCCGGTCCATTGATTCTTACCATGAAACAGACTATAAACAGTAGAGTTGTTTGGAAACTTCAGTTTCCGAACAACTTCCATTAAAAAACGCAGTTTTGTAAGGCTTTTAGCCTGAAAAACTGCAAGACTGTGAGATAACCAACCGGGTTATCGAACAAGTCTATTATATTTTCTATAAAATCAATATCGTATTCTGATGGGTTTGTATCTGCCGTATTCATTTTACAAAAACCGGAGTTTACCCGGTTCCGTCAGTTAAACAATGCTTGGGCTTTTCCCCGTTAAGCATACG
>JAITAE010000029.1 GCA_031284295.1 Spirochaetaceae bacterium | reverse complement strand
CCTGGAGTTTGCGGTAAGAAATCCGCGTTCCCCTTCCTTATAGGGTTAAGCAGGCGGTAAAACGTCAGGCAAAACAGCTTGACGCTGTTTTGGGGCGCAAACTCCGAAAATAACCGGCGTAGCCGGTTATTCCCCCTCTCAAGGACGACTCCCAGCCGCCTAGCGGCGGCCTCATTCTTAATTAGCCTAGCGGCGGCCCGCCGTGGCCTGTAAACATAGGGCGGCAATGAAGGATGAAGGGTGATGACGATTAAAAAAACTCTTTTGGAGAATGAATCACTGAAGACCTAGAGAACAGCAGGGATAACAACTGGCATACCGCGATTAAAGCGGCTGGCCGCCTGGCGGGTGGCGGGCCTGGCGGGACAACGCATCGAGCGCCGTATCAATCTCTTTTTCTGTAGTTCCGCGGCCAAAACTGAAACGGACCGTTCCGTCAGGAAATGTCCCGCAGGTACGGTGGGCGAGCGGGGAACAGTGGAGCCCGCTGCGGGTAATTATGCCGTCCTTTTCAAACAGCAGACGTGATACCTCCCCCGCGCCGCGCCCCTCTACGACAAGCGAAACAACAGATACACAGCGGTCCGGGTCAAGGGTTCCGCAGGGCCTGACCCCTTTTATTGCCGTTAGACCGGACAGAAACCGCGCCGTGAGCCCGCGCTCCCTCTCCCTTACCTTTTCCACTCCCGCGCGTAAAATCTCCTCTACGGATACGGCAAGGCCAAGCATACCGATAGTATTTTGCGTCCCCGGCTCGAACCTGTCCGGCATGAAACCGGGCATATCCAGGGAGTGCGAAACGCTGCCGGTCCCGCCGCTCATCCACTGCCGCGTTTCGCGGCAAGCGGCCTCGCCAAGCACGAGGCCGCCCGAACCGGCAAGCCCCCCAAGCCCCTTGTGACCGGCAAACACCAGGACATCGCAGGAATCCCCCGCCGCAAACGGCAGGACGCCGGCCGTTTGCGCCGCGTCCAGTACCGTAAACACGCCATGTTCACGGGCAATGTTAAAACATTCGGTTACAGGCAGAATCGTACCCAGCACATTTGAAGCGTGGGACATGACGAGCAGCCTTGTGTTTTTTTTAAGCGCCTTGCGGAGCGTTCCGGCGTCCAGCGAACCGTCGGCGGCGCACTGGAGCCAGTCGAGCTCTATCACGCCGTTTTTGCGGAGAGCTTCCAGCGGACGGGCCGCCGCGTTATGTTCGACACTCGTGGCCAGCACATGACAGCCCTCCACGACAAGCCCGTTTATCGCCATATTCAGCGCCTGGGTAGCGCCGCTTGTGAAGGCCACCCTCAGCGGATCGGCCAGACCAAAGAGACCCGCGATAGCCTTGCGCGCCCGCAAGGCTATCGCCCCGGCCTCCAGCCCCTCAAAATTCCGCCCGGCGTTCAGGTGCGTCCCGCCCAGATATTCGCAAAGCTCCTTTACCACCGTCCGCGACAAGGCCGGAGAAGTGGCGGCATAGTTTGCGTACACCGGCATGCTATATCGTTATCACGGAGGATGCGTTTGCAAGTATGTTTGTTATGCTCATCATGTCCGTGATGCTGCCTACGGCGAGGGCGTCCGTCAGTTTATAGTAGTTCGCGCAGGTCCCGCAGGTATATATTTCGGCGCCCCTAGCCTCCAGCGCCTTTAGATCGGCCACCGTGTTTGCCCCTTCCGTCGTAAGATGCGCGCCGCCGTTCAAAAAGATCACCGCTTCGGGCGGCGTACTCAACTGGGACAGCGAAAACACGAAACCCTTGATCAGGAGCCGCCCCAGCTCCTCAGCGCCCCTGCCCATACTGTCCGAAGTTATCAGAACCACCGGCCCCTTTTTCCCGCCTCCTTTGGCGCTGGGGGAGGCGGCCAGAGCCTCATCCGGGACCTGGGCGGGGCCCTTGACGACGGTAACCCTATACAGCGACTCCCCGTCCTCAACATAGGAAAAACCCCAGCCCGATCCCTTTGCCATCTTTTCCAGATTCTGTACCGCGACAAAATTGTCCACGATTACAACCACGCCCTCCGCTCCCTGTACCGCAAGAGCCTTCTTTGCGTTTACCACGGGAATCGGACAAGGCTTTTCCCGCATGTCCAACGTTTCCATAATACGTCTCCTTATATTTTTAGCAGCGGAGGCCCTGCACAGCAAACCTCCACTGATAAATAACTTCTCCGCTTGTGGGGGAACTCCCGGCAAGCGGAGAGGCCATCCTCAACAAATTAAGGAGGGGGAAGTCTCCCCCCGCCTTTTCCCTAATGCCGCGCTAAGTCTATTCCAAAACGCAAAGTTTTGGAATAGCGCCTGCCTGTAAGCCGCGCCCGGCGGCTCAAGCCGCGGGTTTAAGTTTTGAACGCTTTTTCCGCGTCCCGTAAATCGGCGGCATAGTTTATATTAAAGAACAGGTCGCGCTGTTCCGAAAACCGTTTTACCTCGTCCTCCCCGACAACGCGGAGGCGCAGGCTTTTTAGTACCGGCAGGATTTTGTAGACGCCGTTTTCCAGCGCGGCGCGGACTGGTTCGATGCAGGACTTTCCCCATAGCGCGTTAAACGGCTCAAGAAAAGCCCCGTTCCGCGCCACACAGGCGTCGTAAGAGCCGCCTTCTATTTTATTCTTTATAAAAGCGATATAGGCGGGCGACACGAAAGGCATATCACAGGCAATAACATACAGGTATTCACTGTTACAGCGCCTCAAGCCCTGGTATATGCCGGCGAGCGGACCGGCGCCTATGCCGTCACTCAGCACGGTTACATTTTCATGCTCAAATTCATTGTTTGAAGAAACGATAATTTCATCAAAGATATGGCGCAGCTTTGTTACAAGTTCCGCCATCACGCTGCCGCCGTTAAGTGTCAGTCTTTTTTTATCGTAACCGATGCGCGACCCCTTTCCGCCGGCAAGTATCAACGCGCTGCCAAAGAACGGCCTTTCCCCCGTCTGTTCCATAACATAATGCTATACCACCCACCAGTGGGTTTAAAGTCCGCTACGCGGTAGCGTACCGCCAGCGGCTTAAAAGTCCGCGGGTATGTCAGGTGTTGTCCCTGCGGTTAACTATGTTCACAATGATTCTTGATATGAAGGGGGGCGCTGTTTCCATGCCGCTCGCGGCACATAGTCGCCTTCTCGACGCGCCCCCAGCCCGATAAAGCGCGCGAAACATTGAGCGCGTACAGTCGAAGATGCCGCAGGCTGTGGCGCGGGACCAGGCCGCTGATTAGAATAAGTTTTTAGCGCCCTCGCTACAGCCCCGCTACGCGGGTCTTCCGCTGCCCCCAGCCCGATAAAGCGCGCGAAACATTGAGCGCGTACAGTCGAAGATGCCGCCGCAAGCTCGTTTCCTTCCTTATGCGGCTAAGCGTGCGGTAGAACGTCAGGCAAAACAGCTTAAACGCTGTTTTGTGGCGCGGGACCAGGCCGCTGTTTAGAATAAGTTTTTAGCGCCCTACGGTCGCACTACGTTGCGCCCTACCCCCCAATCCGTCGCCCCACCAACACCGGCTGGAGTTTGCGGTAAGCAACGCGCAGCGTTGCGAAGCAAACTCCGGAGCTCAACGCTTCGCGTTGAGCCCGCTTCCCTGTAATTACGGTCAACTCCTCACCCATTCCCTATAAATATTGGCCTTGCTTGGCCAAGCAAGGTTTTGATTTGGCCAAGGATTTTTCTTCCTTGACCAAGCAAAGTTTTGATTTAGCCAAGGATTTTTTTTCCTTGGCCAAGCAAGGTTTTGATTTAGCCAAGAATTTTTTTTCCTTGGCCAAGCAAGGTTTTGATTTAGCCAAGGATTTTTCTTCCTTGGCCAAGCAAGGTTTTGATTTAGCCAAGGATTTTTTTTCCTTGACCAAGCAAGGTTTTGATTTAGCCAAGGATTTTTTTTCCTTGGCCAAGCAAGGTTTTGATTTAGCCAAGAATTTTTCTTCCTTGACCAAGCAAGGTTTTTGGCTGCCGCCTACAAGGTTTTGGCTGCCGGCAATAAAGGCTAAACTTGTTCCATAAATTTTCCCCTTTCCGAAAAACTATATAATCGAAGGAGAGGAAAAGATGGGAACATAAAGCGGCGCATAAAAACGGCGTTTTTCAATGGTTTTTGATAAGCCCTAAAAATCTTAAAAACGCCGCGGTCGCTTGACAAGTCTATAACCTAACATGATATAATTGCGTTTAGATATGTTTAGGCGGTTTTAGATAAACTGTCCCAATAGGCCCCTTCGTCTATCGGTTAGGACATGAGATTCTCAATCTTAAAAGAGGGGTTCAATTCCCCTAGGGGCTATAGTTTACAAAAAGTTTGCAATGGACGGGACGGCGGCGGTTGAGAAACTGTTTATAAATGAGCGGGAGCCTGTCAACAAGTTAAACCTCATGCTATTGATGAAAGCGAGTAGCCTGTTGCACATGTAGATTTTTTTTTGCGCGGATATGCAAAAATCCCGGTTTATGGGCATACTTTCGGAGTTTGCAGGGTAAAGCATCGCCTTATATGCTATTTTCAGGTTTTTTTCGCAGTGGGGTCTGCGCACAGACCCCACTGCGAATAAACTTCCATGCAGAACGAGCCTCTGGAGGAGGCTCTTGCGCAAAACACAACAGGCTGCTAGGGCGCGACAGGCGGGCGATCGTATGCTGGATGGCGCGAAAACAAGGCTCCTTCCAAAATACACCGGCAAATTGCTCCGCGTTAAAACGGGGGGCGCAACTTTTTTTGAAATTTGGAGTCTAAACGAGGAGTATGTATGGTAAGGTCTAACGCGGCGCAGATTATTATAGCTTTGATCCCGATAGTTGGTATAGTGATGGGCTCGGTTGTGGTGTTTTTCTACCTGCTCTGGAAGCATAAACGAAAGATGTCTTTGATCGAGTCTAAGCTATGGAAAGAGAGCGTCTTTGATCTTTTGACCTTTAGTCTGCTGGGCGGATTGTTGCTGAGCATTGTCGGTTTATGCCTGACCGTGTTTTTGGCGATTGTGGGAGGCCGCAACTACGGGCTTTTGGGCGGGATAATACCTCTTTCAAGCGGCATTGCCTTGCTGTCTTTTTTCTTAATCAAGCGGTTTGACCGCCATTGAGGGAAAACGGCGGGGTCTTCTCGTTGGAACTCAGCGATGAAGACATTGCGGCGGATGTGGTAAATGGTAAACGGGAACTTTTTCGCTTGTTGATTGACAGGCATGAGCGCCGCGTTACCGGTTTGGGATACAGTTTTTTTCACAGTGCCGATGACGTGGCGGATTTTGTGCAGGATGTTTTCCTGAAAGCTTTCCGCTCGCTTCCACAGTTTCAGAACCGCGCGCGGTTTTCTACGTGGCTCTACCGTATCGCGTACACAAGCGCGCTGAATCAACGGGACAGGCGTAAGGAGTATAGGAGTCTTTCTGAAAATGATTATGAAAGCGCCTACAGAACGCCGGAAGAAGAGCATATCAAGGTCTTGCTGCGTGACGCGGTCAGGCAGGCCGTAACCGAGCTGCCTGAAAAGTATCGTATATGCGTGGATTTGTTCTTTTTTTATGACCGATCCTACAATGAAATCGAAATGATAACAGGCTATCCTGTCAATACGATAAAATCACACGTTTTCCGCGCAAAAAAATTGCTGCGTGAAAAGTTAAAAGGCTTTGTGGAAGGAGACATTTTATGAATTGTAACACGGTTTTGAATTTTTTGTACTATTCAGACGACAGTATACCGTTCATCAAGCGGCTTTTAATCGCTTTTCATATTTGGCATTGTCCAAAGTGCGCCGCGCACCAGCGCCTCCTGCAAACGGCCTCCGTCTTGTTAAAAGAAGATTTCTTTCCGCCGGTCAAAAACGTTACCGATTCTGTGATGGCGCTCGTACAGGCCGGGGAACCCCTTACCGGGTCATTCGGCGAACGTGAGGCCGTCTCGTTACGCGCCTGGATAATTACCGGTCTTGCCCTGCTGTTCTCGCTTTCAAGCGCCTACTTGGGCATCGATTATTTGACGCCTGTCGATACACATACCATCAATTTTATGCTTCCGGTAGGCATCACTGTCGGCGGAGCGATCACCGCTTTCTGCGCGATCTTCATAGGCTGCCATATAAAAAAATTGTCCGAATGGCTTGGCCTGCACACGCATGAATAGACCGCCGCCGGATTCGATGCGGCCTGCTAAAGCATAGATATGGCCCGCTCTATCTCGCCGATAAGGACATCCGGCGTGGAAGTCCCGGCGGACAGGCCTATCACGCCGAAAGAGCCAAGTTCCGGCGGCAGGGCGGATGCGTTACTGACGATCCACGCCGGTTTTGCGTATTCGGCGGCGGCGGCAAGGAGGCGGCGAGTGTTGGAGGAGGCGGAGTCGCCGGCTATCACAAGCGCGTCCGTTTCCGCGCAAAGCCCGGCGATGGCCTTCTGCCGGGCCATAGTCGCGCCGCAAATAGTGTCATAAACCGCTAAATCTGGGAAAAATTGTTTTATTGCGGAGCATATCGCCAGGTATTCCGCGTTGGAAATCGTTGTTTGTCCGATTACGGCCGTTTTTGCCGTTTTATTTTTTGAAAAAAGCGTTTTTGCCGCATCGAAAGCCCCCCCCTCATCCTCCACAACAAGGCTGTTCCGGGCAAACATCCGAATTCCGCGCACTTCTCCGTGATTCTTTTCTCCGGCGATAAAAAGGGTAAAGCCTTTTTCGAACAGCTCAAGAGCTTTAAGCTGACTCTTGCGCACCTTTGGGCAGGTAGCGTCAATGATTTTTGTACCGCGCCGTAACAATTCCCGTCTTGTCTGAGGGCCTATACCGTGCGCGCGGATCACGGTGACGGAATGTACAAGCGTTTCCGGAAGTTCGTCTTCATCCAGCACGGAAAAACCCAGGTCCGCCATATCCCGCAGGGCGCGTTCGTTGTGTATCAGCGGCCCCATGCTAAAAAGCTTAAGCCGGTATTTTTTTGCCGCCCCCAGCGCCAAATCAACAGTACGCCTGACGCCGGCGCAGAAACCAAGCGCCCGCGCCCTTACAACCCGCATAATTGACACTATCAAAAATTCCTGCTACATTTCAACTATAAAAATAAATCATTTACAATACGGAGGTAGCTATGGCTATTAAACCCTTGTCTGACCGTGTTCTTGTAAAAGTTGAGAAGGCGGAGACAAAGAGTGTCGGCGGAATTATAATCCCCGATACCGCTCAAGAGAAGACACAAACCGGAACGGTGGTCTCTGTAGGCCCCGGAACAGAGAAAGAAAAGGTTACGGTGTCGCCCGGGCAGAAAGTAATGTACGACAAGTATGCCGGTACGCAGGTTAAGTTGGACGGTGAAGAACATCTTATCGTCAAAATGGCGGACATAGTAGCTGTCATAGATTAAGGCAGCCGTCAGGAATGTACAAAACAACTGCTTGTCATGGGCTTGCCTGTGACAGGCAGTCCCTCACCCCGCCCGTAATTACAGGTGGTGGGCGAAAGACCTTGCTCGCCCGTTTCTTTTTACCATCACATTCATGTTAATAGTATAGACGCTCAGTCCCATTTTTGTCAGCGCTCCCAGCCACCTGGCGGCTTCATTCTTCATTAAGAAGGGGGGCGCTGTTTTCCATGCCGCCTTCGGCACATAGGGGCCTTCCTGTCGCGCCCCCCTACGGTCGCACTGCGTTGCGCCCTACCCCCCAATCCGCCGCCCACGCAAGCCCGCCCACAAAAAAGCCCCCGCCGCTTGCAAAAGCGGCGGGGGCTTATCCACCCCTCCGGCAACGCCGGAGGGCCACTACTGATACTGTATCACCAGCGTGATGCCGCTGTTGATAGAGCCGCCTGTGGTGGCTGTTCCATTCCAGCCCGCGCCCTGGAAGCCGCGCTTCCAGTTGTCGCCGTAACCCGTCGCGCCGTTGGGAATCTTCACGGTAACGGTGGCGGTGGTGGAGTAGAACATATTGGTTCCCAGCGTGGGAGCCGTGCTGCCCAGGGTTACCGTGGCTAGGCTCGTGCAGCCTTCGAAGGCTTTTTCGTAGATGTGCGTTGCCTTCGGCAGGTCCACCGTGGTCAGGGTATTGCAGTCTTTGAAGGCGGCATCGCCGATAGATGTTGCCACCGGCAGGCTCACCGTGGCCAGGCTCGTGCAGCCGGTGAAGGCCCCCCCGCCGATGGACGCTGCCGCCGGCAGGTACACCGAGGTCAGGGCCGTGCAGCCGGCGAAGACAAGCAAGTTGATGTCCGGTGCCTTCGGCAGGCTCACCGAGGTCAGGGACGTGCAGTTGTTGAAGGCGAACCAGTCGATACTCGTTGCCTCCGGCAGGCTCACCGTGGTCAGGGACGTGCAGCCTTCGAAGGCCCCCCCGCCGATGGACGCTGCCGCCGGCAGGTACACCGAGGTCAGGGTAGTGCAATCCTTGAAGGCCTGCTCGCCGATGGTCGTTGCCTTCGGCAGGTTCACCGTGGTCAGGGCGCATCCATAGAAGGCGTACGCGCCGACCGTTTCTATGTGGGAGCCGCTGACGCGCTCCAAGTCGGTAAAGGCCCCGTATCCCGAGCCAGGCCATTCGCCCGCCTTGATGCTCGTTGCCATGTCCGGCAGTACCAGCGACACAATCATGTTCTCCCCGGTGTTGGCCTCGCCGGGGTCGAATTCCATAACGCCATCGGCGTTCCCGGCCAAAGTACAACGCGACAGGTCCAGGGCGACGTATTTACCCGCGCCCGCTATCGCCTCAAGGAGGGCCGCCCAGTAGATTGCAAGGTCGAGTTCCACCCGCAAGGCTACCGGCGTATCGACGCTTGTCTCGCCGGAAGCGTCTCTAAGGTAAGCCTCGACCTCGTCAATACTCTTGTAGCTTGGCGTTGCAAACCCGCCTCCTCCGCCTCCGCCGTCATCGCAGCCCGTCAATACCAGCGCCGCCATTATCAGCGCCGCCCAGATAGATAAAAATCTTTTTCCCTTCATTATAAACCTCCCCTCGCGGGTTCCACCCCACTTGCGGTCGCGTAATGCCGTCCCGCCGTTAAAATATATGTTTATCCGCGCTATGCGGAATAACACCAGCGTTACGGAATGACCGCCGAAACCATCGGGCCCCAGTTGCCCTGATGACCGCCGGGGCTCTCGATCTGCACCGCGATATACGCCGTCTTCCCAGAATCCCCGTAGTCAAACTCGATCACGTCCTTCTTGCGCCGCGTAAAAAACGATTTGCGCAAATCTTCGGGGCGGAGCGGCGGCGCTTCACCAGGCGCGACAACGCTGTACCATACCCGGTAGCCGCCGTTGGCCCGGTCGTGCGGGTCCCCGCTGACGAAGATCACCCTGAACCCAAGCTCGTGCCGCCCCCGCAGATACACCTCCGCCGCCGCCTGCGCGGTGGGCGTGCCCGTGGG
>JAITAE010000293.1 GCA_031284295.1 Spirochaetaceae bacterium | reverse complement strand
TAGTTTTTCCAAAGAGCGGAGCTGGCCAGCCGCTTCGCGGCGAGTATCCCCTCCTCCGTAAACTGTTGTTTAGGCAACGCATTTAACTTTTGTTTCATAATTTTTCGCAGTTCTTTTTTTGTCATACCAATTCCCTCCGGATCCCGCATATAAATAACGGGGCTTTCTACAGAATATGTAACAACCGTGCGGCGCTTATTCCCCCGCAATTGGGGTTGCCGCCACTGTCAACAAATTAATCAGGAGGATGCCGCGCAAGCGTTTTCATTCCCCCTCTACGGCGGCAGGCGGAGGCTTTGACGCCGTACCATTCGCTACTACCGGCAAAAGGCTGTCGCCTTTGGAACCGCCTTACCTCCGTAACGCCCCGCTTTTTTACCGCGGCGGGGGCACCAGTCAGACTCAAGCCAAAATCCTTATACATAGTGACTTATAATGCCCAAGGCTGTCAATTGAATTTTTATGTTTCCATTAAATTTACGCCACCAAGTTGGCAGTATAGTATTTCTACTTAGAAAAGTATAATGAGGGGGAATCTGCGGCAACGAAAGTTGCCGGCCCCTCGCTCCAGCCATGAGGGGGAAGTCGCGGCAACGTAAGTTGCCGGCCCCTCGCTCCAAAGCCTACGGCTTTTCCGCTACCCCCTCTGCGGTGGCGCTGCCACCGCAACACCCCCGGCATATTGGTGTTTTACAAGTAGAAGCACTATATCCTCCCAAAAATTCAATTTTCATTTCGCATAATGTTCCGATTGTATGGAACCGCTTGCTAGCAGTTTGTTGCGCTTTGCGCTGAAAATCCTGCAAATTGCCTATGTAGCACGTAGCGCCACGACAGCGCGCCGGATAATCGTGGTTTTTATAACTTTTTTCGTTAAAAAAAGTTATAAAAAGCTACAAACGCAATATGCTGCTAGAAAACAGTAGTGTCAATCACGAATCTACCAGCATATATTAAGGCCGCTGCCAGTCTTAGCCGTCTTGACAATACTTTTGGAGCTTGTTAGGGTTTTTAGAATCATGATGAATAGTGAAACCGGCAGCCGGCAGAGCGGCGTAAACCGGAGGTCGCTTGTAGGGGTTAGCCTAGCGGCGCTTTTTGCGGCGCTGACGGCGGCGGGAACTTTTATTTCCATACCGATGCCTTTTACACCTGTGCCGATCGTGTTGCAGAATATGTTTGCATTGATGGCCGGCCTGACGCTGGGGCCGCTGTTGGGCGGCGCGGCGCTGGGGCTTTACCTTTTGGCCGGCGTGATAGGGCTGCCTGTCTTTGCGGGGGCTAGCGGCGGCATCGTTCATATCATCGGGCCGACAGGCGGCTTTCTGTTTGGTTACCTGTTTTCCGCGGTACTGGCCGGCCTGATCGCGGGTGTCCCGCAAAACGGCGCGAAAACCCCGTTCTGGCGGCTTGCGCTTGCGGGTTTTGCCGGAATGTTGATAGTGTACGCGCCGGGCATACTCCAACTGAAGGCGGCGCTGCAAGCCTCGTGGCTCAAGGCGCTTACCGTTGGTTTTACGCCGTTCATTGCGGGCGACGTGGTAAAGACCGTGATTGCCGTGATTGCGGCGCGAAGCCTGCGAAAAAGCGCCGCAAAAGCGTTGAATGGATAAACCCGCCCTCTTTTCTATACGCCGGCTTTCAAAAACATTTTCATCAGGCCATAAGGCGCTTTTCGAAATAGACTTTGAGATCGAGGCGGGGCGGTGCCTCGTGCTTGCCGGGGCCAACGGCTCCGGCAAGACGGTTCTGATGAAAATTATCACCGGTCTGATGGACGCTTCGTCCGGCGAGGTGTTTTTTGAGGGAAAGCCGCTTGCGCTGGTGATCAACAGCTTGCGCAGGGCGGTGGGACTCGTCTTTCAGGATGCGGACGCCCAGATAATCGGTGAAACCGTTGTGGAAGATACGGCCTTGGGGCCAAAAAATCTAAAATTACCCAAAACCATTGCGGATGAGCGGGTTTCCGCCGCGATAAAGGCCGCCGGACTCGAAGAAAAGGCCTATTTCCCGGCTCGCAGCCTGTCGGGAGGTGAAAAAAGACGGCTTGCCGTAGCGGGAATCCTTGCCATGGGTTGTCAAACGATCATCATGGATGAACCTTTCGCGAATTTGGACTGGCCGGGCGTCCGCAGTGTACTACAGATCATCGCGGAACTGAAGCGGGACGGCAAAACCGTAATCATCCTGACGCATGAACTTGAAAAAACGCTTGCGTTGGCGGACCGGCTGGTGATAATCCGTGGCGGCCAAATCGTTTGTGACGGAGAGCCGGAAGCGGTATTGAACCAACTTAAACCGGAGTACGGTGTGCGTGACCCGCGTTGTTCTTACCACACGGTCAAGGACTGTTCATGGTTGTAGAAACGCCTTTTTCGTACAAGGCCGCCGGTACGCCGCTCCACCACATGAACGCGGGCTTAAAGCTGCTCTGCCTGTTCGTGTTTTCGGCGACGGCTTTCTATTCGAATCCGGCCTGTTCCGTTGTGCTGAGCGCGGCGCTCGCGGCGGCCGCGTTTACCGCGAGGCTTAACCCGGCGTCGTTGCTTCGTGGCAGCCGCCCTATCGTCATTTTGGGTGTTTTTGTGGTACTCGGACGGACATTTGACTTTTCGCCACCATTTTTTAGTTGGGACGGTTTTTTAAGCGGGCTGCTTTTTGTATGGAGTATGCTGCTGTCATTCTGCGGAGGGGCGCTGCTGTTTGCCGTAACTACTGTGACGGAACTGCGGGAAGCCGTCTGCGCCGCGGAGCGCGTCCTGCTAAAACCCGCCGCCGCGTTGTTAAAAAACGCAAAAAGCCCCCGCCTAAGAAACTTACGCGCCGCCGCGCTTTACCCGCGGACGGCCCTGGCGTTAAGCCTGATGATGGGCTTCATTCCGCGATTTTTCGCGGAATGGGAGGCGCTTCAAAGCGCCTACCGCGCCCGCGCGGGAAACAGGGGAATCATCGAAATAAAGAGCCTTGTACCGTTGGCTGTCAACCGCATGATAGACAGGGCTGCGGAAACGGCAGCCGCGCTCGAAGCGCGCAGCGGCGGACAGCCGTTTTAACGTTTTTTGAACGCTTCCGCAAACGGATTGTACATCAGGCCGTCGTCATGGGCGTTAAAATCCTGCTTTTTAACAACGGTAACCTTTTTCTTGCCGCCTGATACCCCGCCGTCACGCGGCGCGCTTCCCGCGTTTCCGGTTGACGTTTGTTTCGCCGCCGCCCCGCCGCCGGTTTTCGTTGCGGAATGCGTTCCCGCGCCGCTCTTCCGCGAAAGGCTTATGCGCCGCCTCTCCGTATCCAAGCCGATGATCGTAAAATCCAGCACATCGCCCACTTTGATAATGTCCATCGGGTCTT
>JAITAE010000262.1 GCA_031284295.1 Spirochaetaceae bacterium | reverse complement strand
GATATGCCTGCAATCAGTAAAAAAGTAGAGCCCAGCAATGACCAGAATTTACCGTCCTGCCGCAGTTCGTAAATGCCTATCGTCAATGAAAATACTACTATAGGCAGCGCGGTGTAGCGTCCAATGCTTATGGAAAGGTTTTGTAAAAAACTAAACGCGTCCACCATGGCAGGATGATTCTCCGGCAGCAGAAAACCAAGAAGCAAACCCGCTATGGAGCCGATTATCAGCTTGACCCAAACTTTCATTATGTTACAATACCTGATACGGACAGGCCAATCAAGGGGCCGCGCTGCCACACCGCGCCGGAATCCTGCCATAACCCCGCATACGGCATCTAAATTTGACCCTAACTTTCTCAAAATCATGATATAAGGCCCTGAAAGTCTATACTCCGGGAGAGAAAATGACAGGAGGGGATACATTTAACATAGCGGAAGAGTTTGCCGGCGTGGATTTTAACGAAGAGCGGCTTCAGAAGCGATTCAGGCATACCTTGGAAACATTGCCGAAAGGGATATGCTGATGTTACCGGTATCGCCGCTATAATGATTTCCGCTTGTTGGGTGAAAAAGTGTGCCTAAACAAAGGGAGGGGGGGGGGGGGGAAGCTGGCTGCGCCGGTTATTTTCGGAGTTTTGGCCGCAAGACCGCGGCTTCCTTAGGCGAAACCCCAAGCCTTTTTTGCGCGGGCGGCATGGAAAACAGCGCCCCCCTTTTTAATAATCAGCGTTGCCCTAGAGCCGTCATACGCGGTCTGCGCGGATCGCACCGCGAAAAAAATTTAGGTCCTCGGTTATACGCAGGTAGCTTTCAAAGCGGTCTTCATGGATTTTGCCTGTTACAAGCGCTTCCTGTATTTTGCAGCCCGTTTCGGTCCGGTGTGTGCAGGAAAGCCCGAACGCGCATTTACCGGCAAACGGCGCAAAGTCCCGCATCAGGGTCTGTACATCGCCTGAGTCTATACCTTCCGGCACAAGCCGGCGTATGCCGGGCGTGTCGATCAGGCTGAAACCTGCCTGTTCGTCGTCAAACAGAACGGACATCACGGTGGTATGGTTCCCGCGATCGTACTTTCGATTGAGCTCGCCGGTTTTTTGCCTGACGGCGGGCAGCAGCGCGTTTATCAGACTTGTCTTGCCGCAGCCGCTCTGGCCCACAAGCACGGCCCGTATGCCGTTTAGTTTTGTTTCCAGGTTTTTTAGTCCTTCGCCTGTTTTTGCGGAAACAAGTAAAACTGAATAGCCCATACGTTCAAAATCCGACAAACGTTTTTCTATTGAGCCGCGCGTTTCCCCGTCAAGTTGCGGAAACAGGTCTATTTTGTTACAGACGATAAAGGCCGGAATTTCCGCCGCGTCCGCCTGCAATAGCAGGCGATCCAAAAACCGGGGACGGAACGGTGGAGAAGCCGGTGTAGAAATACAGACGACGGCGTCAACATTTGCCGCGAGCAGTTGGGGCGCGTTTCCCTTCAGGTTGAAGCGGGTAAACACGTTGCGCCGTTCCAGCAAGGAAAGTATAAGCCCCGCGGCGGGATCAAATTCCACAAGGTCGCCGGGCGCAAGCGGGTTATAAAAACCCCGCGCCGCCTTTAAAACTTTTCCCTTTATACGGCATTCATGTATCTCGTGCGTCCGGTCTTCCATTTTTATCGTAAAAACATTGCACGATCCCGATATGACGCGACCCATTGGCATCATACCGCTCATGCATTGTCCCAATCCGGCGCTTTAACGGGCGTAAGCCCAAAACGTGCGGCGCGGGCCGCCCATTGTTCATCCACGTTTTCGGCGCCGGTAACGAGCAGCAGATTGGGTTGACGCTCCGGGCGGCGGTCAGAGCCCAAATTGTTGGGCGCGGTTTTTTGCGCCAGTATATTTTCTATCCTGTGGCATACGCCGTCGATCGAATCGAATACGTGTATGCCGGGCGCCGCCGTTTCCCTGAATTCGTCGAGCAAAAATAAAAAATGTGTACAGCCCAGCACAAGCGCGTCCGCCCCGCTTTCCCGTACCACATCCATATACTTCTTTGCCGCCGCCATCCTTTCTTCCCTGCAGGCGTAATCCAGACGATGTTCAACAAAATCTACCAATTCACCGGCGGCAATGCGCGTTACCGTACAGGCGCCCGCCGTACTTTCCGCAATATGGGTTATGTAATGATCCTGAACGGTTCGTTCCGTTCCAAGTACGGCGATATGTTTTTTCGCGCTGGAAAGCAGGGCCGGTTTTACGGCGGGAACGGTACCGACAAAGTCCACGCCGGGAAAACACTGCCGCAGTTCGGCAAGCGCCGACACGGAAGCCGTGTTGCAGGCAAGGACTATCAGGGCCGGTGAAAAATGCTTTTGCACACGCTCCGTCAATTCAACCAGAAGCGAAACGAGTTCTGTCTTTGTCTTTTCGCCGTAAGGGAAGTTTTTTTTGTCGGCTACATACAAAAGAGGTTGCTTTGGATTCAACGCGCCGTACGCGCTCAGGTACGGGAGACCGCCCGCGCCGGAATCTAAAAATACTACACGGCCACTTACGGTTTTATCCACCAATTTTTATCTCGGCGCGGAAGGCCGCCTGCCTGTCGGACACTTTGCGTCCTTCAAGCGCAAGCGTGGAGGCCGGACAAGGCGATGACGAATATATTTCCACAGTTTCACCCAACACGACTTCGTTGACATAGTTTATGTCTATTCGGAGTTTTACCGCATTTTTGATAAAATCTTTCGGCAGCGCGTCCTGTATCCACTGAATGTAGCGGGCATTATTTACATGACCGTTAAAATCTATGTCGGAGTAAAGAGATGTCCGTTCGGCAGTTTTTACAAGGCCATCATGTTTCGCAAGACTGCGCGCGCCGCCCTCCAGAAAAATTCGTCCCTCGTTTAGCGGCATCGGGGTCGCAAGCGCGGCAGGGCGGAGCGGGCGGCGCTTCTCAATGTCCAGTACGAGCCAGGAACTACAGGCGCGCGCCAGCAGCGCGCCTGAGTCGTCCAAAACATCGTAGTTGCGCATACAGAGAAGCCGGTCAAAACCCTGCGGCCAGGTACTGATAGTCAACCTGTCGCCAAACCTGGGCCGCCTCTCTATCAGCACGGAAAAACGCAAAAGTATCCAGCCCTGACCTTTACTCAACATCACGTCAAGCCCGACGCCTAAGTCCTCACCGTGCTCCGTCGTAAGACTCTGAAAAAAATCAAACAAAACCGACGGCTTGATGTAACGGTCCGTATCTACATCGCCAACCGTTACCATGTATTTTTTTTCAAAAACGTCCATACCATTTCATAGCCAAAGTGCCCAGGCGGCCTTACCGTCAAGCCACAGGCTCGTCAGCTCATTCTTGTCGCGTAGCGAGTCCATCGACTTCCAAAAACCGTGATGTTTGTACGAGTTAAGCTGCCCCTGCCGCGCAAGCGTTTCCAGCGGCTTGCGCTCAAGAATAGTGCCGTCATCTTCCAAATAGTCAAAAATAGCGCTTTCCATAACAAAAAAACCGCCGTTAATCCAGGAGCCGTCACCTTTGGGCTTTTCCTCAAAATCGTTTATCAAACCGTTTTCTTCCATCGCTATGCCGCCGAAACGTCCGGCAGGCTGAACCGCCGTCAATGTCACAATCCTGCCTGCCTTCTCGTGGCAGTTGATAAGGCCGGGTATGGAAACATCGCTTACGCCGTCCCCGTATGTAAGCAGGAAGCGTTCATTCCCAAGGTATTCCCGCGCCCGGAGCAGCCTGCCGCCCGTCATCGTGTCGGCCCCTGTATACAGAAGCGTAACCTTCCACGGCTCCGTTCTCGCCTTATGCAGTTCCATCGTGTTATTCAGCATATCAACCGTAATATCCGAATAACGCGTGTAGTAGTTTATGAAAAATTCTTTGATTATATGCGACTTATAGCCTGTCAGTACAACGAAATCGTTAAAGCCCCAATGAGAATATATCTTCATTATGTGCCAAAGTATGGGGCGTCCGCCTATTTCTACCATTGGTTTGGGCCTAAGATCCGTTTCTTCCGACAGGCGGGTACCCAGGCCGCCGGCCAGTATGACAACCCGCATGAACTTAGGCTCCTTCTGCCTTAACCGCCGCCTTCGTAGGGCGCTTCCCTGTCTTTATGTATTTCTGCCAGAAGGACGCAAATCCGCAGGCTATAAATATCGTAGAGTATACGCCGGAAGTCATACCGACAAGCAACGCAAGCGCAAAATCTTTCATCGAGCCCGAGGTGAATATGTACAGCGACAGGACGGCAAGCATGGTGGTAAGCGTTGTTATTATCGTGCGTCCAAGTGTTTCCGTGATTGCGCGATTCAACAGGTTTGTAAAGCCGTCGTCAGGATACAGGCGGCGCGCCTCGCGTATGCGGTCAAAAACAACTATCGTATCGTTTATCGAATAGCCAAGTATGGTAAGGATAGCGGCTATCGTCGTCGTATTGAACTCCACCCGTGACCAGGTGATAAACGCCACCATTATCAGGGCGTCGTGCGCTATGGCAAGAACGGCGCCTATCGCGAATTGTGGCTTAAACCGTACCGAGGCATAAACCAGTATCAAAAGCAGCGTAAGAAACATCAGTATGCCGGCCTGATCCGCAAGCTGTTTTGAAAAACGCGAGCCGACAAAGTCCGACCTGGTCACAACCACATTGCCCGATCCAAATGTCTCATCAAGCCGCCTGACTATATCGTCGGAATTTACGACCCCGCCCCCCTCACCGGGCTCCTCGTCTATACGGATCAGGAAATGACGGTCGGACGGCTTGCCAAGCGCCTGCACGGACACACCCTCAATCGAGGCAAGGCTCTCGCGTACATCATTCTCGACATGGTCGCTTCCTGGCTCAAGGTAATGCACCACGTATGGGACGGCATTTATCTGCGGATTCCCGTGCGCGTTCTGTATGAACCATGCGGTTTTTGTATCCCCTGGCGCCTCGGTTTCAATGCTAACGCCGTCAACCTTGTCTGTAAGCGCCGCGACTAGGCTGTCAAGCGTCGTATAGTCCGTAAAGTTAAAACTGTAGGTCGCGCCGTCCGTATCCGGCCCGGAAATAACGAGTTCCACGCCGGAACGGGTAAAGGAAAACGTAGCGTTCCCCTTTCCGCTATACATAACGCTGAAGGCGCTTGGCGCAATCTGTACTTCCTGAATGAGTCCGGCCTTAAAATCAATGCCAAGATTGAAACCGCCTTCCAGTACGTAAACGATAATACCGCCGCTTATCAGGAGTAGGGATAGTATCATGGCCGGCAGGAAAAATCCTGAAAATTTGATTATGCGCTTCATTATTTTATCCTCCAGCTTATAGAAACTTTCTTGCTGCCCAAAACATCGGTACCGAAGTCAAATATCAAGCGCGACACAAACAGGGCTGTAAACACGGACGAAAATACACCTATCGCAAGACTCACGGCAAAGCCTTGAATCGGGCCGGAACCGAGTTGGGACAGAAAAAGCGCCGCTATGAACGTGGTGATGTTTGCGTCCATGATCGCCCAAAACGCTTTGTTAAAGCCGGCCTCCACAGCCGCCCTGCGCGTCTTTTTGAGCAAAAGCTCCTCTTTTATTCGTTCAAATATGATGACGTTAGCGTCAACCGCCATGCCGATGGTCAGGATAAAACCGGCTATGCTTGGCAGCGTCAGAGTAAAATTGAATGCGGAAAGTATGCTGAACATGATGTATATGTTAAAAATTTGGGCGATAACGGCGTTGAATCCCGCTATTTTGTAAAAAGCGAGCATAAACACCATTACGGCCGCGAGACCGCCCAGCAACGCGTAAAGGCCGCGATAAATCGTGTCTTCGCCCATCGAAGCGCCTATGGTCTGCTGATTCGCGACTTCCAGTTCAACAGGCAGCGCGGCGGACCGCAGGATCATAGCCAGGTTGTTCGATTCGTCCGCGCTAAAGCCGGTAAGCCGCCCCGAATCCCGTATCGCGCTTTGAATCGTGGCCTGCGATCGCACCCTGTCGTCCAGAACAGTAGCAAGCCGCTTGCCTATGTTTGCCGAGGTCAGCTTTTCAAAGATGACCGCGCCCTCCTCATCAAGCTGAAAATTCACTTCCGGCCTGCCGTCCAGGTTGTCGCGTTCGGTGCGGGCATCCTTGATGTGGTTGCCGTCCAGCCCTATCTCTTTTTTGATAACGGTATAGCCGGTAAACTCGTCAAGTCCGTAACGGTCCTTCGTGTATACGCCGCGCACTTCGCAGTCCGCCGGTATAATTGTAGGATCGACAAGATTCCCCTGTCCGTCAAAGGTTGTACCGGGATTGTTCTGGTAGTAACGGCTGAACGTTTCCAGCGCGTCATCGTCCACCATCTGGAAGGTCAGGCTGCCTTTGCCCATGATTATGTCGTTAATCCGTTCCGGGTCCGCGGTACCGGGAATTTCGACATAAATCTGATCCACGCCCTGCCTCCGTATAACCGGTTCGGTAAGTCCAAAACGGTCTATGCGGTTATTCAGCACCTCAAGCGCCTGCGCGATTGCGCCGCTCCGTTCATCATCGTTGAGCGGATGGCCCAGTTTTTCTTCGTAAGCCGCCAGGTTCGCCTGTAGCACGATGGACAGGCCGCCGGAGAGGTCCAGGCCAAGCTGCACGGCGTTCTTTTGCAGATCTTTCAGTTCAAAAACCGCATTTCGGTAATGATCCTCTAGGACGCCCTGTACCTCGTTTTTGTCCGCAAACATACTTAGAGCGGTCCTGGCATCCCATTTTCCAGGCGCGGGCGACTTTCCTAGCCGGTTTATCTTTTTAGCTTCTTTAAGCAAAAAATCCAGGCCCGCAGGCACATCCCCGCCGCCACGGGCCGCTTCAATAACACTATCAAGGTCCGTTGCCGCTTTGCGTGAAGCATAGTTTTTTATCTGTTCCCGCGAACCGAGCGCGACGATTTTATCCTGCGCGGGTACAAAAAAATACCAGCGCACGGTAGGCGCCAAAAAAGCGGCGCATACCACGACAATCACCAGAATTATGATAAATCTATACCGTTTACTCATGAATCACTCCAATTTGGTCAAACAGCTTCCGTCTGAGAATTCTCGCGCGGCAAATGTTTGCCGAACTTAGCTTTCAGTTGAAGTTATGTCTGTCTCAGATCTTTTATCTTCGATACGCGCTTCCGGTTTTTCGTCTTTCGCGACGCTTGTTACGGACGCTACAGCGCTACGGCTAAACTCGATCTTTACATTGTCATCCACTTTCAATACTACCGAGTTGTCTTTTATGGAGGCTATCGTACCGTGTACGCCGCCTATCGTGACGACTTTATCGCCTTTTTTTAGATCGCTCAGCATTTTCTGCGTCTCTTTCTGCTTTTTGTTCTGGGGACGTATTATCAGAAAATAAAAAATCGCGATTATCAGAATAAACGGGGCAAATGAGATTATCTGATCCATGCCGCTTGCGGGTTGGCCTCCCGCCCCTTGTTGCGCCCCAAACAGCAGGGGCAAGTTAAATAGATTCATAGATTGCTTCCTTTAAAAATTAAACTGTCAGTATCTTAACACAAATATTCCGGCCAATACAAGTCCCCGCCCCACCGCAGGGCAACGTCATTTAACTTAGCCGAACAGTACGCGGTAGAGGAAATCGCCGCCGAAGGCAGCCCGGACCATTTTCCTCCGGACGCTGAATCGTTTTTCAGCCCCGGCGGTCTTTCGCAAGGCCGCTCCTCCTCACGTCCGCAGGAGGATTCCGCCCCCAGCCCTCCTCCACATCCTCGAAATACTCATTTGTCTCCCGGTACAGCGTCGGCGGGTTTTCTTTCACAGACAGCACGTAGTTCGCCCCTTTTTCCCGTATCTTCGCCGCTATATCCGTCTGACACCCCATCGCGTCTATCGTTATCGTGTCCCCTTTCAAATCCGGCCGGTCTAACAGTTCCGGTATGGCGGTAATCTCGTTGCTCTTTTCCCCGGTTTTCACCTGTCCAAGCGCCATATTCCGGGCGCTTACCCACGCACTGACTATATGCGCCCCATTCCGCCCTTGGCAGGCTGAGCCGCGAATCGTTTCCCCGTCGATAGTTATCGTCCGCCCGCCAGCTTTGTTCACTCCCATAAGCCATGTTTGCAGGCTGTTGAGCAACGCTCCCGGCTCTATCCACGAAAATACCCGCGCAAACGTCTTCTCATCCGGTATCCCGTGTGGCAATGACGGTCGTAAGCCCGATTACCAGCACGTCTATCAGTTTGTACAGAAAATGTCCACTCTGCCGCCGCTCGTCCTTTATTCGCTGTGGGGTCTGCTACGCAGACCCCACAGTTAAATAATTTCCTGATCCGATCGAACCTCCGTAGGGCTTGCCCTGCGGAGGCTCATCCCGCTGAGGCATTCCTCCATCCATACTATGTCTTCTTCCGTGATTTCTACTTGCTTTCCCCTCCTAAGGCAAGTTCCGCTATATCACGGATTTTTAAATGACGTTGTCCGGTTGATAACCCCTTGCAGCTTCGCTTCCTCCAGCATGATTTTCAGAAACTTCAAAGCGTTGTTAGCCGTAGCGTTGGACAGTCCATGACGCTTAAAACCCGCAAGCCACAAGTCCACACCGTAAGTATTTATCTCGTCAAGTTTCATACCGCCGAAAGCGGGCAGCAAATGTTGTTTTGTAGTGGACGCGCCCTGCGCGCGCCGTCCCCTTAGACATAGGACGCCGCGAGCTCCGTTTGATTAAATACTT